>NZ_JAEHFP010000036.1 GCF_016446475.1 Paracoccus binzhouensis
CGGCGGCAAGCCGCGCCGCGAACTGGTCAAGCGCCGCGCGGTCGCGGGCGATCTGCCGGGCGCTGTCGGCCAGCATCCGCGACCGGGCGCGTTCCAGCCGCTGGCTCAGATCGGCCAGGCGTTCGGCCTTGCGCTGCCGCAGCCGGGCCAGGGACAGCGGCAGGCGCTGCCGATGCCCCTGCAGCGCCTCGCGCCGGTTGCGCAGCATGGCGCGCAGCGCCAAGAGCGACAGCGGCAGCGCGTTCAGCCGGTCGCGGCGGGCGCGCACGAAACCGCGCAGCGCCGGTTCCAGCCGCTCGGCGAACAGGTCGAAGCGTTGCCGCGCCGGATCGGTCAGCGCCTGCGGCCGGCCGAGCGCCCGGCCAAGGTCGGCCAGCCGCTGGCGCTGGCGCTGGTTGCGGGTCTGGGCGGCGCGCATCATCCGCGCCCGGATCTCGGCCAGCCGCGCGGCCAGTTCGGCGCGCACCGGCACCGCCATCTCGGCCGCGGCGGTGGGCGTCGGTGCCCGACGGTCCGAGGCGAAGTCGATCAGCGTGGTATCCGTCTCGTGCCCCACGGCCGAGATCAGCGGGATGTCGCTGGCCGCCGCGGCGCGGACCACGGCCTCCTCGTTGAAACCCCAGAGGTCTTCCAGGCTGCCGCCGCCGCGCGCCACGATCAGCAGGTCGGGACGCGGGATCGGGCCGTCCCCGGGCAGCGCGTTGAAGCCCTGGATCGCGGCGGCGACCTGCGGGGCGCAGGCTTCGCCCTGCACCGCCACCGGCCAGATCAGCACTCGTGTCGGAAAGCGGTCGCGGAGGCGATGCAGGATGTCGCGGATCACCGCGCCCGAGGGCGAGGTCACGACGCCGATCACCCGCGGCAGGTAGGGCAGCGGCCGCTTGCGCGCTTCGTCGAACAACCCCTCGGCCGCCAGCGCCTTGCGGCGCTTCTCCAGCATCATCATCAGCGCGCCGGCGCCGGCGGGCTCGATCTCCTCGACGATCAGCTGGTATTTCGACTGGCCGGGAAAGGTGGTCAGCCGACCGGTGGCGATGACCTCGATCCCCTCCTCGGGGCGGGTGGAGAGGCGCGCGGCCTGGCCCTTCCAGGTCACGGCGGCGATCACCGCGCGGTCGTCCTTGAGGTCGAAATAGACATGCCCCGACGAGGGGCGCGAGACGCGGCCGATCTCGCCGCGGACGCGGACGCGGCCGAATTCGCCCTCGATCACGCGCTTCACCGCGCCCGAGATCTCCGAGACGGTGAATTCATGGGCGTTGCTGGCGGGCGTGTCTTCGAAAAGCTCCATGGCCCGGTTGTGGCGCGGGGCGCGGGCGGGATCAAGGGGCTTGGGGGATTGATCCGGGCCGGGCCAGTTCCTAGAAGGCGCGGGACCATACGCAAAGGGGCCTTTCCGCATGAACATCCTGATCCTCGGCAGCGGCGGGCGCGAACATGCGCTGGCCTGGGCGATCCGGCAGAACCCGAAATGCGACCGGCTGTTCGTCGCGCCCGGCAATGCCGGGATGGAGCCGCTGGCGCGGCTGGCGGATCTGGACATCCTGTCCGGCCCGGCGGTGATCGGCTTTTGCGAGGAGAACGCCATCGACCTGGTGGTGATCGGCCCCGAGGCGCCCCTGGCGGCCGGCGTCGCCGACGAGCTGCGGGCGGCGGGCATCCTGGTCTTCGGCCCATCCAGGGCGGCGGCGATGCTGGAAGCCTCCAAGGCCTTCACCAAGGAAGTCTGCGACGCCTGCGGTGCGCCGACCGCCGCCTGGGCGCGTTTCGACGCGGCCGAGCCGGCGCGGGCCTATATCCGCGCGCAGGGCGCACCCATCGTCGTCAAGGCCGACGGGCTGGCCGCCGGCAAGGGCGTGACCGTGGCCATGACCGAGGCCGAGGCCATCGCCGCCGTCGATGACGCCTTCGGCGGCGCCTTCGGCGCGGCCGGGGCCGAGGTTGTGATCGAGGAGTTCATGGAGGGCGAGGAGGCGAGCTTCTTCGTGCTATGCGACGGGGTGGACTGCCTGCCGATCGGCACGGCGCAGGACCACAAGCGCGTGGGCGAGGGCGATACCGGGCCGAATACCGGCGGCATGGGCGCCTATTCCCCGGCCCCGGTGCTGACGGCGGAGATCCAGGATGCGGTGATGGCCGAGATCGTGCGCCCGACCGTGGCCGAGATGGCGCGGCGCGGCACGCCGTTCCAGGGCGTGCTTTATGCCGGGCTGATGATCCGGGACGGGCGGGCGCGGCTGGTGGAATACAATGTCCGCTTCGGCGACCCGGAATGCCAGGTGTTGATGATGCGGCTGGGCGCCCAGGCGCTGGACCTGATCCTGGCCTGCGCCGAGGGCCGGCTGGGCACGGCCGCGGTCAGCTGGGCCGACGACCACGCGCTGACCGTGGTCCTGGCCGCCAAGGGCTATCCCGGCGCCTATGAAAAGGGCAGCGCCATCCGCGGGCTGGATGCGCTGGCCGAGGACAGCTTCCGCATGGTGTTTCACGCCGGCACCGCGCGCCGCGACGGGCAGATCGTCGCCACCGGCGGCCGGGTTCTGGCCGCGACCGGGCGCGGCGCCACCCTGGCCGAGGCCCATGCCCGCGCCTATGCGCTGGTCGATGCCATCGACTGGCCCGGGGGGTTCTGCCGCCGCGACATCGGCTGGCGCGCACTGTGAACCGCTGCGCCTGCGGCACGGGGCGCATGGGTATTTGCAGAACGAAGAAATCCGGGGGGCGGCGGCATCCCGGAGAAGCGCGGGTGGGTATTTTTGGTCTTTTCAAGCCGGCGGTGGCGGTCTTATAGTGCGCGCCATGACTCGGATGCAGCAGATCATTGCCACGGCCCCGCACGCGCATGACGGCGCGCGTCTTGCCGTGAACCTCCGCGGTCTGCTTCTTCTTACGCTGCGCTGAGCGGGTCTTCCGGGCCGCCGCTCAGTCTGGTTCGCGCCCGGCTTGGCCCTGAACCCCGAATCTCCGCGTAAGAAAGAACCGAGATGACCGATCCGAACCGCGTATTGATCTTTGACACCACCCTGCGCGATGGCGAGCAATCGCCCGGCGCCACCATGACCCATACCGAGAAGCTGGAAATCGCCCAGATGCTGGACGAGATGGGCGTGGACATCATCGAGGCGGGCTTTCCCATCGCCTCGGAGGGCGACTTCGCCGCCGTGAGCGAGATCGCCAAGCAGGCGCAGAACGCCGTGATCTGCGGCCTGGCCCGCGCCCAGTTCCCCGATATCGACCGCTGCTGGGAGGCGGTGAAGCACGCCAAGCGCCCGCGCATCCACACCTTCATTGGCACCTCGCCCCTGCATCGCGCCATCCCGAACCTGGACATGGACCAGATGGCCGAGCGGATCGAGCAGACCGTGACCCATGCCCGCAACCTGTGCGACGACGTGCAATGGTCGCCGATGGACGCCACCCGCACCGAACACGACTACCTGTGCCGGGTGGTCGAGATCGCCATTCGCTGCGGCGCCACCACCATCAACATCCCCGACACCGTGGGCTATACCGCGCCGCGTGAAAGCGCCGATCTGATCCGCATGCTGATCGAGCGGGTGCCCGGCGCCGACGCGGTGATCTTCTCGACCCATTGCCACAACGACCTGGGCATGGCGACGGCCAACAGCCTGGCCGCGGTCGAGGGCGGCGCGCGCCAGATCGAATGCACCATCAACGGGCTGGGCGAGCGCGCCGGCAACACCGCGCTGGAAGAGGTAGTGATGGCGCTGAAGGTGCGCCACGACATCATGCCCTGGACCACCGGCATCGACACCACCAGGATCATGGGCCTGTCGCGACGCGTCTCGCAGGCTTCGGGCTTCCTGGTGCAGCCAAACAAGGCGGTGGTCGGCAAGAATGCCTTCCTGCACGAATCCGGCATCCACCAGGACGGCGTGCTGAAGAATGTCGAGACCTTCGAGATCATGCGCCCCGCCGATATCGGCCTGAACGAGGCCAATATCGCCATGGGCAAGCATTCGGGCCGCGCCGCGCTGCGCTCGAAGCTGCGCGACCTGGGCTATGAGCTGGGTGACAACCAGCTGAAGGACATCTTCGTGCGCTTCAAGGCCCTGGCCGACCGCAAGAAGGAGATCTACGACGACGACCTGGTGGCGCTGATGCAGGACAGCGCCGCCAATACCGAGCACGATTACCTGCAGGTCAAGCACCTGCGCGTGGTCTGCGGCACGGACGGGCAGTCGGCCGACCTGACCATGACGGTCGGCGGCGAGGAAAAGACCGTCCATGCCACCGGCGACGGCCCGGTCGATGCCTGTTTCAACGCCGTCAAGGCGATCTGGCCGCACAAGGCGCATCTGCAGCTCTACCAGGTCCATGCCGTGACCGAGGGCACCGATGCCCAGGCCACCGTCAGCGTGCGCATGGAGGAGGAAGGCCGCATTGCCACCGGCCAGGCCTCGGATACCGACACCATCCTGGCCAGCGTCAAGGCCTATGTCGGCGCGCTGAACCGGCTGAAGGTGCGCCGCGAGATGGTCGGCGAAGGCGCCGATGCCAAGCAGGTCAGCATGTATTCGCACTGATCCGCCGCGAAATGGCGTAAGAGGGGGCGGCTGTCAGGCCGCCCCCTTGCGTTCCACGAAGCCCAGATCGACGCCCTGCAGGAAGGGGAAATCCTCGGCCAGCGCCTGCTGGAAGGCGTCCGGGTCCAGCCGCTGGAACCATTTCGGGAATTTCGCGACGATGGTGGCGACGGAATCGCCCTCGTCCCAGCGGGTCTGCAGGTAGCCGAGCCCGCCGATATCGGTGAAGGCCGGGAAATGCTTGGGCAGCTGGAAATGGTTGTAGGCATAGATGCAGCGGCCCGCGCCGCGCATCCGCACCGCCGCGCCGGCGCCCAGGAAGGGCTGGTGCGCGCGCCAGTAGCTGATCGGCTCGCCCTCGTAGCTGCCCATGACCAGGCCCTGCGGATAGCTGATGGCGAAGGCCGGCAGGTCTGAAAAGCGCCTGGCATGGCCGCGGATGCGGGCGACATGGTGGCGGCTGAAGGCGTCGTCGTCGTCGACGCGGAACTGGATCACCGGCCGTCCGGCCGCCTCGGCCGCCGCGCGCAGCGGCTCGCGCAGGGCGTTCACCGTCTCGCGCTTGTCCGAGACGATCAGCCGGATCTGCGGCACGCCTGCGCAAAGATCGCGCAGCCGCTCCAGCCATGCCTCCGGCATCTCGGGCGAGGTCAGGATCCAGAAGCGGAAATCCGGGTCGGTCTGCGCCCGGATCGAGGGCAGGCAGAGCGTCTCGAAGGCGGCGAAGCGGCGGGCCAGCCGCGCCGGCGCATAGAGCATGGCCCGGCGCCGCGCCATCAGCGCGGGAGCATCGCCGCCCTGCCCCGCGGTCTCGGCCCAGTCGCATTTCCCCAGGAAGGAAAAGCGGCAGATCCCCACGATGTCGTCCCGCACGCCGCCGTCCCTACCGCCCGCAACCGCCATGCCGGCAGGCTAGGCAGGGCCGGCGGGACGGTCAAGCCGGGCGCCGGCCGCGGAACCCCGCCATCGCGCCCGGCGCCCGCAATTTTCGGGTTTTCCCCGGACCGGCCCCGGCCTATATGTCCAACACCTTGGCGGGGCGACTCGTCGGGGCAATCGGGCAATGGCCGTCGGCAAAACGACGGCGGAACGGCCGTCATGGCAGGGGCGGCAGAAGGGGTAGTGACATGGCCTTTGGCGGGTTGTTTTCCACCGATATCGCGATCGACCTGGGGACGGCGAACACGCTGATCTATGTCAAGGGCAAGGGCGTCATCCTGAACGAGCCTTCGGTCGTCGCCTATCACGTCAAGGACGGCAAGAAGCAGGTGCTGGCGGTGGGCGAGGACGCCAAGCTGATGCTGGGCCGCACCCCGGGTTCCATCGAGGCCATCCGCCCGATGCGCGAGGGCGTGATCGCCGATTTCGACAGCGCCGAGGAGATGATCAAGCATTTCATCAAGAAGGTGTTCAAGCGCACCACCTTCTCGAAGCCGAAGATCATCGTCTGTGTGCCGCATGGCGCCACCCCGGTCGAGAAGCGTGCCATCCGCCAGTCGGTGCTCTCGGCCGGCGCGCGCAAGGCCGGGCTGATCGCCGAGCCCATCGCCGCCGCCATCGGCGCCGGCATGCCGATCACCGAGCCGACCGGCAGCATGGTCGTCGATATCGGCGGCGGCACCACCGAGGTGGCGGTGCTGTCGCTGGGCGACGTGGTCTATGCGCGCTCGGTCCGCATCGGCGGCGACCGCATGGATGACGCGCTGATCAACTACCTGCGCCGCAATCACAACCTGCTGATCGGCGAATCGACCGCCGAGCGGGTCAAGACCCAGATCGGCACCGCCCGCATGCCCGATGACGGGCGCGGCGCCACCATCATGGTGCGCGGCCGCGACCTGCTGAACGGCATCCCCAAGGAGATGGAGATCACCCAGGCCATGGTCGCCGAGGCCCTGGCCGAGCCGGTGCAGCAGATCTGCGAATCGGTGATGGTGGCGCTGGAGGCGACGCCGCCGGACCTGGCCGCCGACATCGTCGACCGCGGCGTGATGCTGACCGGCGGCGGGGCGATGCTGGGCGAGCTGGACCTGGCGCTGCGCGAACAGACCGGGCTGATGATCAGCCTGGCCGACCAGCCGATGAGCTGCGTGGCGCTTGGCACCGGCAAGGCCCTGGAATTCGAGAAGCAACTGCGCCACGTGATCGACTACGACAGCTGAGCGGATCAGGCCCATGGCGCGCAAGGGTCCAGATTACGCGACTCCGGTCCGCCGCATCCTGGTTTCGCTGCTGGTGCTGGCGCTGCTGGCTATCTTCCTGTTCTGGCAGATCGACAGCCCGCGGGCCGAGCGGATGCGCTCGGCCTTCATCGACCGCTTCGTGCCCAGCTTCGAATGGGTGACCATGCCGGTGACCAAGCTGTCGCGCATGGTCGCGGGCTTCCAGTCCTATGCCCGGCTCTACGAGCAGAACCAGGAGCTGCGGCGCGAACTGCAGAAGATGTCGGCCTGGAAAGAGGCCGCGGTGCAGCTGGAACAGGAAAACGCCAAGCTGCTGGCGCAGAACAACGTCCGCATCGACCCGGCCCTGACCTCGGTTTCCGGCGTGGTGATGACCGACAGCGGCACCGCTTTCCGGCAGTCGGTGCTGCTGAACGTCGGCGCCCGCGACGGGATCCTGGACGGCTGGGCGACGATGGACGGGCTGGGGCTCGTGGGGCGCATCTCGGGCGTCGGGCAGACCACCAGCCGGGTGATGCTGCTGACCGATCCCTCCAGCCGCATGCCGGTGACCATCCTGCCCTCGGGGCAGCATGCGCTGCTGACCGGCGACAACACCGCCCTGCCGGCGCTGGATTTCATCGAAAGCCCGGAGAACATCCGCCCCGGCGACCGCGTGGTCAGCTCGGGCGACGGTGGGGTGTTCCCGGCCGGGCTGCTGGTCGGCCAGGTGGCGCTGGCCAGCGACGGGCGGCTGCGGGTGCGGCTGGCCGCCGATTACGGGCGGCTGGAATTCCTGCGCGTGCTGCGCAGCCACCCGGCCGAGCGGCTGGCCGATACCGGGCTGCTGATCCCGCCGCCGCCGGCCGATTTCATCGGCCCGCCGATGCCGCCGGCGATGAATCTCGACACCCCCAACCCGGCCGCCGCCAATCCCGAGATCGCCGAACCCGAAACCGCCCCGCCCGAAACCGCCACCGGGCCCGTCCCTACCGGAGCGGCGGATGATTGATCCGGCCCGCCGCCAGAGGCTCCTTGGCCAGGCGCTGTTCGTGGTCCTGTTCCTGGCGATCCTGTTCTGGCGGCTTCTGCCGCTGGCGCCGGGCCGGATCGGCTGGCCCGGCCCCGATCTGGCGCTGTGCCTGGCGCTGGTCTGGGTGCTGCGCCGCCCCGAGCAGGTGCCGGTGCCCACCATCGCCCTGCTATTCCTGATCGAGGACATCCTGCTTCTGCGCCCCATCGGCCTGCACGCCGCCATCGTGGTGATGGGAACCGAGGCCGCAAGAAAGCGCGAGCAACATTGGCGCGAACTGCCATTCATGGTTGAATGGCTGCGCGTGACGATGCTTCTGGCGCTGATGATGGTGGCGAACCGTTTCCTGCTGGCGATCTTCTTCCTGCCCCAGCCGCCGCTGGGCCAGGTGATGCTGCAGTTCATCGCCACCACCGGCGCCTATCCGCTGCTGGCCGGGCTGGCGGGCTGGCTGTTCGGCCTGCCCCGCAACGGCGCGGAACGAGACGCGAGGCCCCGCTGACCCATGCGCAAATCGGAACGCGAAATCGCCGAAAGCAGCCGCCTGATCACCCGCCGGGTGGTGATGCTGGGCGCGATCCAGGCGGCGGTGGTCACGGCGCTGGGGCTGAAGCTGCGCTCGATGCAGATCGAGCATGCCGACGAATACCGGATGCTGTCGGACGGCAACTCGATCAAGATCCGCCTGCTGCCGCCGGCGCGCGGGCTGATCCTGGACCGCAACGGCACCATCATCGCCGGGAACGAGCAGAACTACCGCGTCACCCTGACCCGCGAGGAGGCGGGCGACGTCTCGACCGTGATCGCCCGGCTGCGGCGCATCATCCCGATGACCGACCGCCAGGCGGCCGAGATCCTCGACGAGATCCGCAAGCGCAGCGCCGTCACCCCGGTGCTGGTCGCCGACCGGCTGAGCTGGGCCGAGTTCTCCTCGATCGCGCTGAACGCCCCTGCCCTGCCCGGCGTCACCCCCGAGGCGGGGCTGTCGCGCAGCTATCCGCGCACCGGCGATTTCGCCCATGTGCTGGGCTATGTCGGGCCGGTCTCGGATTACGATCTTTCGAAGATCGAGAACCCGGACCCGGTGCTGCGCCTGCCCGAGTTCCAGCTGGGCAAGGTCGGCATGGAGGCCAAGCTGGAGGAGGCGCTGCGCGGCAAGGCCGGCTCGCGCCGGGTCGAGGTGAACAGCGCCGGGCGCGAGATGCGCGAGCTGTCGCGGCAGGAGGGCCAGCAGGGCGCCACGGTGCAGACCACGCTGGATGCCGGGCTGCAGAACTTCGCCACCCAGCGGCTGGGCAGCGAAAGCGCTGCCGCGGTGGTGATCGACGTCACCAGCGGCGACATCCTGGCCATCTCCTCCTCGCCGGTCTTCGATCCGAACAAGTTCGTGCGCGGCATCTCGGGGCCGGACTATCGGGCGCTGATGGAGCATGACCACCGCCCGCTGGCCGACAAGACCGTGCAGGGCGTCTATCCGCCCGGCTCGACCTTCAAGATGGTGACGCTGCTGGCCGGGCTGGAAGCGGGGGTGATCAACCCCGGCTCGCGCTTCTACTGCCCGGGCTATATCCAGGTCGCCGGCCGCCGCTTCCATTGCTGGAGCCGCGGCGGTCACGGCATGGTCGATGCGCAGGGCAGCCTGGAGCATTCCTGCGACGTCTATTATTACGAGCTGGCGCAGCGGGTCGGCATCGACCGCATCGCCGTCATGGCGCGCAAGCTGGGCATCGGCGTGCGCCACGACCTGCCCATGTCGGCCATCGCCGAGGGCATCGCCCCGGACCGCGCCTGGAAGAAGGTGCGCTACGACCAGGAATGGCAGGTGGGCGATTCGCTCAACGCCTCGATCGGCCAGGGCTATGTGCTGGCCTCGCCGCTGCAGCTGGCGGTAATGGCGGCGCGGGTGGCGACGGGGCGCGCGGTGGCGCCGCGGCTGGTCAAGGCCATCGACGGCCTGGCCGAGCCGGTGCCGGACTGGCCCGACCTGGGCATCAACCCGCTGCACCTGCGCACGGCGCGGGCGGGGATGGATGCGGTGATGAACAGCAGCCGCGGCACCGCCCGGCGGGCGCGGATCCTGGCGCCGGAATGGCGGATGGCCGGCAAGACCGGCACCTCGCAGGTCCGCAACATCACCGCCGCCGAGCGGGCGCGCGGCGTGATCTCGAACGACCAGCTGCCCTGGAACCGCCGCGACCATGCGCTGTTCGTCTGCTTCGCGCCCTATGACCTGCCGCGCTATGCCGTCTCGGTGGTGGTCGAGCATGGCGGCGGCGGCTCGGCCGTGGCCGCGCCCATCGCCCGCGACATCCTGCTTTACGCGCTGGCGGGCGGGTTGCCGCCGCTATCCGCCTATCCCGAGGCCGAGCGCGCCAAGGTGCAGGAGATCTGGTCGAAGATGAACCTCGCCCCCTCGACCCGCAAGGGCGAGGCGCGCGCAAAGGCCTGACGCATGAGCTATCTGAACTATCATGTCGCCCAGGTGCCCACGGGCTGGCGCAAGATCCTGCACCTGAACTGGCCGCTGGTCTTCCTGGTCACCGCGGTCAGCTGCATCGGCTTCCTGATGCTCTATTCCGTCTCGGGCGGGGATATCGACCGATGGGCCGGGCCGCAGATGCAGCGCTTCGCCGTCGGCATGGTGGTGATGTTCGCGCTGGCCTTCGTGCCGATCTGGTTCTGGCGCTCGATCTCGGTCGCCTCCTATGTGATCTGCGTGCTGCTGCTGGTGCTGGTCGAGGTGATGGGCCATGTCGGCATGGGCGCGCAGCGCTGGCTGGTGCTGGGGCCGATCCGCATCCAGCCGTCCGAGCTGACCAAGGTGGCCTTCGTGATGACGCTGGCCGCCTATTACGACTGGCTGCCGGTCGAGAAGGTCTCGCGCCCGTTCTGGGTGCTGGTGCCGGTGGTGCTGATCCTGCTGCCGACGGGGCTGGTGCTGATGCAGCCCGACCTGGGCACCTCGATCATGCTGGTCGCCGGCGGCGGCATCGTCATGTTCGCGGCCGGGGTCAGCCTGTGGTATTTCGCCGCCGTGATCGCCATCGTGGTCGCCGGCATCACCGCGGTGATGGAAAGCCGGGGCACCGACTGGCAGCTTCTGCACGACTACCAGTTCAAGCGCATCGACACCTTCCTCGATCCCGGCTCGGACCCCTTGGGCGCCGGCTACAACATCGCCCAGGCGCAGATCGCGCTGGGATCGGGCGGCTGGTCGGGGCGCGGCTTCATGCAGGGCACGCAGTCGCGGCTGAACTTCCTGCCGGAAAAGCATACCGACTTCATCTTCACCTCGCTGGCCGAGGAGTTCGGCTTCGTCGGCGCATTTTCCCTGCTGATGCTCTATGTGCTGATCCTGGGCTTCTGCCTGTATTCGGCGCTGACCAACCGCGACCGCTTCGCCAGCCTGATGACCATCGGCATCGCCGGGACGTTCTTTCTGTATTTCTCGATCAATATGGCCACGGTGATGGGGATGCTGCCCGCCAAGGGCTCGCCCCTGCCGCTGGTCAGCTATGGGGGGACCTCGCTGATGATCCTGCTGATGGGTTTCGGCATCGTGCAATCGGCCCATGTCCACCGGCCGCGGGGCTGACCGGATGAAGGTGCTGTTCGCCGCACCCGCCCGGCTGTGGGACACCTGGGCCCCCGCGCTGCGCGCCGCCTGTCCCGAGATGGACCTGCGCCGCGACGGCGATCCGGCCGGCTTCGACGCGCTGATCTATGCGCCGGGCTATCCCGAGGACGGCACGATGCTGGACTTCTCCCCCTTCATCCGCGCCCGGCTGGTGCAAAGCCTCTGGGCCGGGGTCGAGCGCATCGTGACCAACCCGACCCTGACGCAGCCGCTGTGCCGGATGGTCGATCCGGGGCTGGCGCAGGGCATGGTGGAATATTGCAGCGGCTGGGCGCTGCGGGCGCATCTGGGCATGGATCGCCATGCCCAGGACGGGGTGTGGCGCAACCACCTGACCCCGCCGCTGGCCGCCGGGCGCGGCGTGACCGTGCTGGGCATGGGTGAACTGGGCCGGGCCGTGTCCTTGGCGCTGGCGAGCTTCGGTTTCCGCGTCACCGGCTGGTCCAACTCGGGCCGCGCGGTGCCGGGGATCGCGGTCCTGCCCGGCGCATCCCTGCCCGAGGCGCTGCGCCGGGCCGAGATCCTGGTCGGCCTGCTGCCCGACACCGCCGAAACCCGCGGCCTGCTCGATGCCGGGCGGCTGGCGCTGTTGCCCAGGGGCGCCACGATCATCAATGCCGGGCGCGGCACGCTGATCGACGAGCCGGCGCTGATCGCGGCGCTGGACCGCGATCCCGAGGCCCGGGCGGTGCTGGACGTGTTCCGGACCGAACCGCTGCCGCCCGATCATCCCTTCTGGCGCCATCCGCAGGTGACGGTGACGCCGCATGTCGCGGCCGAGACCCGGCCCGCCAGCGCCGCCCCGGTCGCGGCCGAGAACCTGCGCCGGGCCATGCGCGGCCAGCCGCTTCTGCATCTGGTGGACCGGGCGCGCGGCTATTGAGCGGCGGATTTGCCGGCTGCCCCCCGGCATGCTATCCGGGGGCAAGCCCCGCCGCCCCGACGGTTTGCGCAGCTTGCGCGCCAAGGGCCGCCGGCGGATAACGAAGCGGATGCAAACGGCCCCCGGGGCCGATGGAGCGATTTTGATGGCGATCACCCCCGTTCTTCTGGCCGGAGGCTCGGGCACCCGGCTGTGGCCCGTCTCGCGCAAGAGCTTTCCCAAGCAATTCGCGCCGCTGGTGGGCGAGGAAAGCCTGTTCCAGGCCTCGGCACGGCGGCTTCACGGCCCGCGTTACGCGCGGCCCCTGGTGATGACCAATGCCGATTTCCGCTTCATCGTCGCCGAGCAGCTGGACCAGATCGGCATCGCGCCCGCGGCCATCCTGATCGAGCCCGCCGGCCGCAACACCGCCCCCGCCATCCTGGCCGCGGCGCTGAGCGCCGCCGAGCAGGATCCCGATGCGGTGCTGCTGGTGGCGCCCTCGGACCATGTGGTGCCCGATGCCGATGCCTTCGGCCGCGCCGTCGATCTGGGCCTGCCCGCAGCAACGGCCGGCCGCATCGTCACCTTCGGCATCACCCCCACCCGCCCCGAGACCGGCTATGGCTACATGGAGGCCGAGGCGACCGGCGAAGGCCCGGTGACGCTGAAGCGCTTCGTGGAAAAGCCCGATGCCGAGAAGGCGGCACGGATGATCGCGCAGGGCAATTTCCTGTGGAATGCCGGGATCTTCCTGTTCGCCGCCAAGACCATGATCGAGGCCTTCGAGGCCCATGCGCCGGAATACCTGGCGCCGGTCAGGGCAGCGCTAGCCGAGGCCCATGCCGACCTGGGCTTCCTGCGGCTGGCGCCCGAACCCTGGGAGCGGCTGCCCGACCGCTCGGTCGATTACGCGGTGCTGGAAAAGGCCGCGAACCTGTCGGTGGTGCGCTTCTCGGGGCATTGGTCCGACCTCGGCGGCTGGGACGCGGTCTGGCGCGAGACGCAAGAGGCCGTCCCGGCCGAGCGCGGTGCCGTGACCGACGACCGCTCGACCGCCATCGATTGCGACAACGTGCTGCTGCGCTCGCAGGACGAGGGGATGGAGGTGGTGGGCATCGGCCTGAAGGACGTGATGGTCGTGGCCACCAAGGATGCGGTGCTGGTCGCCGGCATGGACCGCGCGCAGGAGGTCCGGCAGGCGGTCTCGGCCCTGAAGGAAAAGGGCGCCCGCCAGGCCGAGAGCTTCCTGCGCGACCACCGCCCCTGGGGCTGGTTCGAGACGCTGGCGCTGGCCGACCGCTTCCAGGTCAAGCGCATCGTCGTCAACCCGGGCGGCGCGCTGTCGCTGCAATCGCATTTCCACCGCTCGGAACACTGGATCGTGGTCTCGGGCACCGCGCGGGTGACGGTGAACGACACGGTGACGCTGGTGACCGAGAACCAGTCGATCTACGTGCCGCTGGGCGCCGTGCACCGGATGGAGAACCCCGGCAAGGTGCCGATGGTGCTGATCGAGGTGCAGACCGGCGCCTATCTGGGCGAAGACGACATCGTGCGCTACGAGGATGTCTATTCCCGCGACTGATCGCGGTTTCGTGCCCGAGGCATGGCTTGCGGCAGGGATGCGCGCCGTCTAACCATGGCGCGCATGGGGCGTGACGCGATGATGAAATCCCTGATCCCGGCCATGGCTCTGATCCTGGCCACCGCGCTTGGCGCGCGGGCCGAGGGCCTGACCGTGCAGCTGCGCGGCCCGGCCCTGGCCGAATCCGCCGGCTTCCTGATGGCCGAGACCCGCGGCTTCTATGCCGAGGAAGGGCTGGAGGTGGAACTGCGCCCCGCCGACACCGCCCCGCCCTTCGAGGCGATGGCCCGCGGCGCGGTCGATGTCGCCGTGGCCTGGATGCCGCCCGCGCTGGTGGCGCGGGAAAACGGCCTGCCGCTGGTCAACGTCGCACAGATCTTCGCTCGTCCTGCCCTGCGGATGACCTGCCGGGCCGACGCCGGGGTGGCCTCGGCCGCCGACCTGCGCGGCAAGACCCTGGGCAGCTGGTTCGGCGGCACGGAATACCCGCTGCTCGCCTGGCTGAACCGACTGGGGCTGGAACCCGATGACAGCCTCGAAGGGGTGGCGCTGCTGGCGCAATGGCCGGGGGCCGAGATGCTGCGCCACAAGCAGGCCGCCTGCATCAGCACGCTGAGCTATGACCCCGCCCAGGGCGAGGGGCTGGTGCGGCTGGACCCGCGCGACCAGGGCGCCGACCTGCTCGAGGACGGGCTTTACGTCCTGCCGCAGCACCTGGCCGAACCCGCGGCGCGCGAGCGGCTGGCGCGGTTCCTGCGCGCCAGCATGCGCGGCTGGCGCGAGGCGGTGGCCCGGCCCGAGGAAACCGCCCGGCTGATCCTGGGCCCCGATCCCGACCCGGGCGCCCTGCGCCGCCAGGCCGCGATGCTGCGCGGCATCGCGCCGCTGCTTTCGCCCGGCGGCGCGCTGGACGAGGCGGCATATCGCCGCACGGTCGAGGCACTGCGCACCGGCGGCGCCGGGGCGGTGCTGCGCCACGATCCGGCAGCCGCCTTCACCCACGAAATCAGCGACCTGGCGGCACGGCCCGAAGCCGCAGCCAGCAACGGAACCGGCAGCGGGACCGGCACCGCCCAGACCCCCTGACCTCTCCCCTGCCCTCTTGCCGCGGCGCGGCGGTCCGGGCATGAGGGGGCGCATGAGCGAGAATGGTTCCCCAGCGCGCCACAGCGCCATCGAGGATGCGCAGGGCCTGGCCTATGGCAGTTTCATGGCGGCCGTGGGCGTGCTGCTGCTGACGCATCTGGGCCTGGTCACCGGCCAGACCGCCGGGCTGGCGATCCTGATCTCCTATGCCACCGGCTGGGGCTTCGCGCCGGTGTTCTTCGCGGTGAACCTGCCCTTCTACTGGCTGGGCTATCGGCGGCTGGGTCTGGGCTTCATGCTGAAATCCTTCATTGCCGTGGCCGCCATGTCGGTCCTGGTGGCACTGCTGCCCCGCGGGCTGGCATTCGGCCACGTCCATCCGGCGATCGGCGCGCTGCTGGTGGGGCTGCTGACCGGCTCGGCGCTGCTGGCGCTGTTCCGCCACGGCGCCTCGCTGGGCGGGGTGGGCATCGTCGCGCTTTACCTGCAGGACGCCACCGGCTTCCGCGCCGGCTGGACGCAGCTGATCTTCGACGCGCTGATCTTCGCCGCGGCGCTGACGCTGCGCGACGCGGCGACGGTGGCCTGGTCCTTCCTGGGGGCGCTGGTGCTGAACCTGGTGATCGCCATCAACCACCGCCGCGACCGTTACATCGTCTGAAGGGGCGGCCTAGGCCGCCACACCCAGCGCGCGCTTGACGTTCGCGGTCCAGCCCAGCAGGCGCTTGTCGTCCTGGACGATGGCCGGGCGCTTCATCAGCGAGGGCTTGGCCGAGAGCATCTGCAGGGGCGTGCCGGCGCGTTCCGCCTCGGACATGCCGCGCCAGGTCAGGCTGGCGCGATTGACCAGCTTCTCGCCGAAATCCGCGATCATGCGCCGCCATTCGTCCTGGTCCAGCGGCGCCTTGGCGACGTCGCGGAAATCGACCTGCCAGCCCGCCGCCTCCAGCTCGGCCTGCGCTTTCTGGCAGGTCGAGCAATGGCCAAGGCCATACATGCTGAGCCGCCCCGCCATCAGACCAGCGGGACCAAGGGCACATCGCAGCCCGCCAGGGCCAGCAGCGCGCCAAGGAAGGGGATTAGTCGCAAGATCGGCCTCCTCTTTTGCCGGTTCGGAATGTCAATGCGGGCCGTCATGCAGCCGGGCCCGGATGCGGCGCATGCCCAGCCAGACGCTCAGCACCGCGACCGGGGTCAGGCCGGCGATCAGCACCGCCTTGTCGATATGCAGCGCATGGGCCAGCGGGTAAAGCGCATAGCCCAGCAGCCCGACGGCATAATAGCTGATCGCCACCACCGACAGCCCCTCGACCGTGTGCTGCAGCCGCAATTGCAGGTCGGCGCGGCGGTCCATGCGCTGCATCAGCTCCTGGTTCTGGGCGCTGCGCTGCACGTCGACGCGGGTGCGCAGCAACTCGCCCGCGCGCTCGCTGCGGTCCAGCATGGCGGCCAGCCGCTTCTCGGCGGATTTCACCGTGCGCATGGCCGGGTGATAGCGGCGGGCCATGAACTCGGTCAGCATCTGCCCGCCCATGAAGCGCGATTCGCGCAGCGAGGCGACGCGGTCCATGACGATGGCCTCATAGGCGGCGGTGGCGCCGAAGCGGAAGGCCTGCTGCGTGGCCGTGCGCTCCAGCCGGGCCGAGACCATCAGCAGGTCGTGCAGCACCGCCTCGGCCGGGCGGGAATCGTCGCTCATGCCCTGGACGATGTCGTTCAGCTTCGGGTCCAGCGCATTGAGCTGCTCGGTCAGCTGGCGGGCGCCGCCCAGGCCCAGCATGGACATGGCGCGATAGGTTTCCAGATCCAGCAGCCGCTGCACGATGCGGCCGATGCGGCCCGATTGCGTGCCGGGCTTGACGAACAGCGCGAATCGCATCCATCCGTCCGGGTCGATGCGGAAATCGCCGGCGACCACCGCCGCCTCCTCGAGCACCCAGACCGAGGCGAGGCTGTCGGCCGCAAACCATTCGCGCAGCCGCGGCATGATCCCGGCCGGATCCTCGGGCAGGAAATCGACCTGGATCATCACCGCGGCAATGCGCTTGCCCGGCGCATGGTGCTGCCAGTCATCGGGAAAGATCGCCCCGGCCGAGGGATCGAAGGGCCGCGGCGGCAAACCCGGCGCGAAGGCAGCATAGGTCACGAATTCGGTATGGCTTTCCCAGCGCAGCTGATGCCGGCCCAGCTGCGCCGTGTAATGGCCGGCGCTGGCATCAGGATGCGGCGCGCCATGGCGAGCGCAAAGCGCGGCCAGATGCGCCGCGTCGCGGGCCCGGTCGCGATTGGCAGCGTCGCGCGGTTCCTTGATGGCCAGGAACACCGCCGTGCAGGGCGCCTTCAGTCGCGGCGAGGGCCGGGCGTGAAGCTCGTTCGCCAGGGCGTAGCGCAGCGGGTGTTCGTCCTCGTCGGTCATGTCCGCATGTTTAGCGGGCGGCATCATTCCCGCAACAGGAAAGCCCAGGGATCGGGCGGGTCTTGCAAATCTGCCACGGCCTTGACGCAGCTGGACCGGCCGTATCAGCACTTCGTGAAGCCCGCGACATTGCCCGGCCGCGGCAAGACGGGCAAGATGCGGGAAAACACCGGATCTCGAGGGCATCGCATGACAGCTTGGCTGGGTCGTCTCGTCGCCATGGCGCTTATCCTGGGACTCGCCGCCTGCGCGCCCAGCAAGTTCAAGACCTATTCCGGCCCGCCGGTGACGCAGATCGTGGTCAACAAGGGCGCCCGGCAGATGCTGCTGCTCAGCGGCAATACCGTGCTGAAGGCCTATCGCATCGGGCTGGGCAACGAGCCCATCGGCCACAAGCAGTTCGAGGGCGACGGCAAGACCCCCGAGGGGCTTTACTATATCGACCGCCGCAATCCCGACAGCCGCTATCACCTGTCGATCGGCATTTCCTATCCGAACGCCCGCGATTCGGCGCTGGCGGCCTCGCTGGGGCACAGCGCCGGCAGCGACATCTTCATCCACGGCCAGGGCCCCGAGGGCCGGGCGCTGTCCAGGTTGCGGCCCGACTGGACCGCCGGCTGCATCGCTGTCACCGACGAGGAGGTCGAGGACATCTATGCCATGGTCCGCGACGGCACGCCGATCCTGATCACGCCCTGAGATCGCGCCCGGAGAGATCGCGTCCCGAGATCGCGGCCGGCCCCGCTCTGCCGACGGGCGAAGGCGTGGCCCGGCCTGCGCGCAGGACTTGTATGGCAGACCTGTGCAAAAGGGCAGATACAATTCCGGGCGGCGAAGGACTACCAGATTGGAATGTCCAATCCTGCCTTCCGATTCGCCCCCCGCCATGTATCTGCCCCCCATCATCCATGACGCGCTGATCGATTCGGCCGAGACCGAGGGCTATGTCCCCGGCGCCATCGAAAGCGTCATGCGCTTCGGGCCGCATTCCCGCTGGCGGGCCGGGCTGATCGTGAAAAGCTCGGCCGAGCGGTCGCAGGCCCTCGCCACGCGCTGCGCGCTGCTGATCCCGCGCAAGGGCAGGCGCACCCGCAAGCTGGCGGTGCATCCCGCCCTGCCGGCCGAGGTCATCAAGTCGATGCTCGACGCCACCTGACGGCAAGCGTTCCGCCAAAGAAAAAGCGGGCCTTGCGGCCCGCTTTCGTCCTCTGGTCCCATCCGCTGCTCACTCGACCATGGGCAGCAGCTGGTCGAGGGATTTCTTGGCGTCGCCATAGAACATGCGGGTGTTTTCCTTGTAGAACAGCGGGTTCTCGATGCCGGAATAGCCGGTGCCCTGGCCGCGCTTGCTGACGAAGACCTGTTTCGCCTTCCAGACCTCCAGCACCGGCATGCCGGCGATGGGGCTGTTCGGGTCCTCCTGCGCCGCCGGGTTCACGATGTCGTTCGAGCCGATCACGATCACCACGTCGGTATTCGGGAAATCCTCGTTGATCTCGTCCATCTCCAGAACGATGTCATAAGGCACCTTGGCTTCGGCCAGCAGCACGTTCATGTGCCCCGGCAGACGGCCCGCCACCGGGTGGATGGCGAAGCGCACGGTCTTGCCCTTGGCGCGCAGCTTGCGGGTCAGCTCGCTGACCGATTGCTGCGCCTGCGCCACCGCCATGCCATAGCCCGGCACGATGATGATCTCGTCGGCATCGTTCAAGGCCGCCGCCACGCCGTCGGCGTCGATGGCCACCTGCTCGCCCTCGATCTCCATCGCCGGGCCCGCCTCGCCGCCGAAGCCACCCAGGATCACGCTGACGAAGTTGCGGTTCATCGCCTTGCACATGATGTAGCTCAGGATCGCACCCGAGGAGCCGACCAGCGCGCCGACCACGATCAGCAGGTCGTTGCCCAGCGTGAAGCCGATCGCCGCCGCCGCCCAGCCGGAATAGCTGTTCAGCATCGACACCACCACCGGCATGTCGGCGCCGCCGATGCCCATGATCAGGTGATAGCCGATGAAGAAGGCCAGCAGCGTGATCAGCACCAGCCACAGCACCGGCGCGCCCGCGGTGCAGTAAAGGATCACCGACAGAAGCGACAGCGCCGCGGCGCCCGCGTTCAGCATATGCCCGCCCGGCAGCTTCCTGGGCTTGCCGTCGATCTTGCCCGCCAGCTTGCCGAAGGCCACGATCGAGCCGGTGAAGGTCACCGCGCCGATGAAGATCCCCAGCGCCACCTCGACCTTGAGCATGGCGATCTCGGCCGGGGTCTTGTGCGCCAGCACCGCGGCGAAGCCGTGGAACTCGGCCGCCGCATCGGCGGCGCGGGCGCGCAGCACCCGGCCCAGCTCGAACTGGGCGTTGAAGCCGATCAGCACCGCGGCCAGGCCGACGAGGCTGTGCATGGCCGCGACCAGCTGCGGCATCTCGGTCATCTGCACCCGCTTGGCCACGACCCAGCCCACGGCGCCGCCGATGGCCAGCATGACGAGCGTCAGCCCCCAATTGCCGTAGCCCGGCCCGATCAGCGTCGCGACCACCGCCAGCGCCATGGCGGCGATGCCGTACCAGACCGCGCGCTTGGCGCTTTCCTGGCCCGAGAGCCCGCCCAGGGACAGGATGAACAGCACGGCCGCGACCACATAGGCGGCGGTGGTGAATCCGTATTCCATGCGCCCTCTCCCCTTACGACTTCTGGAACATGGCGAGCATCCGGCGCGTGACCAGGAAGCCGCCGAAGATGTTGACGCCCGCCATCAGAACCGACAGCGCCGCGAGCAGCACCACCAGCCAGCCGCCCGAGCCGATCTGCAGAAGCGCGCCGACGATGATGATCGAGGAGATGGCGTTGGTGATCGCCATCAAGGGCGTGTGCAGCGAATGGCTGACGTTCCAGATCACCTGGAAGCCGACGAAGACCGCCAGCACGAAGACGATGAAATGCGACAGGAAGCTTGCGGGGGCAAACAGGCCCACCAGCAGCATCAGCACCGCGCCCGCACCGAGCAGCGTCACCTGGCTGCGGGTCTGGGCGCGGAAGGCGGCGATCTCCTTTTCGCGCCGTTCCTCGGGGGTCAGCTCCTTCGGCTTTTCCTTGGGCTTCGCGGCGGCGATGGCCGCGACCTTGGGCGGCGGCGGCGGCCAGGTCACGTCGCCGTCATGGGTGACGGTGGCGCCGCGGATCACGTCATCCTCCATGTTCTGGACGATGACCCCGTCCTTGCCCGGCGTCAGGTCCGAGAGCATGTGGCGGATGTTGTTGCCATAAAGTTCAGAGGCTTGCGCACCCATCCTCGAGGGGAAGTCGGTATAGCCGATGATCACCACGCCGTTTTCGGTGACGATGCGCTCGTCCGGCACGGTCAGGTCGCAATTGCCGCCGCGCTCGGCCGCCAGATCGACGATGACCGAGCCGGTCTTCATCGCCGCGACCATGTCGGCGGTCCAGAGCTTCGGCGCGTCGCGGCCGGGGATCAGCGCCGTGGTGATGACGATGTCCATCTCGGGCGCAAGCTCGCGGAACTTCTCGAGCTGCTTTTCGCGGAACTCGGGCGAGGAGGGCGCGGCATAGCCGCCGGTGGCGGCCCCGTCCTGCACCTGGTCCTGGAAGTCCAGGTAGACGAATTCGGCGCCCATGGATTCGATCTGCTCGGCCACCTCGGGGCGCACGTCGAAGGCGTAGACTTGCGCGCCCAGGCTGACCGCGGCGCCGATGGCCGCAAGCCCCGCGACGCCGGCACCCACCACCAGCACCTTGGCCGGCGGCACCTTGCCCGCGGCGGTCACCTGGCCGGTGAAGAAGCGCCCGAAATTGTTCGCCGCCTCGATCACCGCCCGGTAGCCGGCGATATTGGCCATCGAGGACAGCGCATCCATCTTCTGCGCCCGCGAGATCCGCGGCACCATGTCCATGGCGATGGCGGTGACGCCCTGCTCGCGCGCCAGCTCCAGCAGCTCCGGGTTCTGCGCCGGCCAGAAATGCGAGATCAGCACCTGGCCGCGCCGCATCTGCCGCAGTTCGCCCTCGCTCGGCGGACGGACCTTGACCACCACGTCCACCGCGCCGATCAGCGCCGCGGCATTGGCCGCGACGGTGACACCCGCGGCCTGGTAGGCGGCATCCGAAAAGCCGGCCCGCACCCCCGCGCCCGCCTCGACGTAAACCTCATGGCCCAGCTTCTGCAGATGGGCCGCAGAGGACGGCGTCACCGCAACCCGCGCCTCGCCCTCAAAACTCTCCTTCAAAGCGCCGATCTTCACCAGGCCATCTCCCCTGTTAGCGACTTCCACCGTCCCCCATAGCAGAGCGCAATAATCTTTCACAAGGGCGTGACGGTAGGTGCGATCCGGAAATGTTACGCGACGTCAGAATCGTAGTCGCTGACCAGCAGGTGCAGCGGCGGCGCGTCCTCGACGACATGGGCGAAGCGGCCGATGGGCGCGGCGAAGACATTGTCGGTCAGGTCGTCGTTCACCGTCGAGACCTCGCCGATCAGCACCGGCCCGCCCTCGGCCCAGAATTCGTGCCAGTCGCCGGGCCGCAGGGTCACGGATTCGCCCGGCGCCAGCCGCAGCACGCCGCCCGGCGGCACTTCGCGGGCGATGCCATCGCAATCGACCCGGCAGGGCGCGTTCCGGTCCATGCGCCCCTGGACGTCCGAGCCGCAAAGCCGGATCGCCAGCGTTGCGCCCCAGCGGTTGATGATATCCTCGGTCTTGATGGCATGGGTATGCATAGGGCTGATCTGGTTTTCCTGCGAAATCAGCAGCTTCTCGGCATAGACCATGCCGCGCCCGGCCTGCAGGTCGGCCAGCCGGCCATTGCGCAGCGTGAACAGGAACAGGCCCAACCGGTCGAAATCGCCCTGGCCGTAATCGGTGATGTCCCAGCCCAGCCTTCCGTCGCGGATGGCCGGGGTGGCGCGGGCGCGGAACTCCGCCGGGCTCCAATGCGCGAAGGGCGGCAGGTGGAAGCCTGCCTTGCCGATCAGCTCGGCCGCCTCGGCCATGATGCGGTTGATGCGCGAGCGTTCCATGATGCCCTCCCTAGATCCAGCGCCTGACCCGCAGCCTATAACGGTCACAGGCGAAACCGAAAGCCGCGGCGATCACCGCCCCTTCACGTCGGATGAAGCGGTCTTGCAGCAGCCGTGCAAGGGGCGGCGTCAGCGCCAGCCCCAGCGGGGCGGACGCGCGGCATCAGCCCGGCCAGCAGAATCAGGTCGCCCAGACAGATCGGATTGCGGGAAAAACGAAACGGTCCGGCCTCGACTAGGGCCTCGGGGCGGCGGCCGGGCATGACGGTGGTGCGGGCGCGGCGCATGGTCAGCGCCGCCCAGAGCATCAGCCCCAGCCCCGCCGCGACCAGAAGCAGACCCGCGCCGCGCAGCAACGGCGGCAGGTCCAGCGGCAGCAGCCAGCCCAGCCCCAGCCCCGCCAATGCGAAAAGCACCAGCCAGGCCTGCGGCAGGGCGGCCAGCCGGGTCACGCGGCCTGCTGCGCCTGTTCGGCCTTGGCCTGCAGGCGGCGGGCATGCAGCACCGGCTCGGTATAGCCCGAGGGCTGCACCCGACCCAGGAAGACCAGGTCGCAGGCGGCCTGGAAGGCCACGCCGTCATAGCCCGGCGCCATCGGCCGGTATGCCGGGTCGCCGGCATTCTGGCGGTCCACCACCACGGCCATCTTGCGGAAGGCGTCCATGACCTGCCGGTCGGTGACGATGCCGTGATGCAGCCAGTTCGCCAGCGACTGGGCCGAGATGCGCAGCGTCGCGCGATCCTCCATCAGCCCCACGTCGTTGATGTCCGGCACCTTCGAGCAGCCGACGCCCTGGTCGATCCAGCGCACCACATAGCCCAGGATGCCCTGGCAATTGTTCTCCAGCTCGCGGGCGATCTCGGTCTCGCCATAGTTGTGGCCGCCGGCCAGCGGGATGGTCAGCAGCTCGTCCAGCCGCGAAGGCCGGCGCAGCGCGGCGATCTGGGCCTGGCGGCCGAAGACGTCGACCCTGTGGTAATGCGTCGCATGCAGGGTCGCCGCGGTGGGGCTGGGCACCCAGGCGGTGTTGGCGCCGGCCATGGGATGGGCGATCTTCTGCTCCAGCATCTCGGCCATCTTGTCGGGGATCGCCCACATGCCCTTGCCGATCTGCGCCTTGCCGGCCAGCCCGCAGGCCAGGCCGATATCGACGTTGCGATCCTCATAGGCCGAGATCCAGGGCTGCGACTTCATCTCGCCCTTGGCCAGCATGGCGCCCGCCTCCATCGAGGTGTGGATCTCGTCGCCGGTGCGGTCCAGGAAGCCGGTATTGATGAAGGCGACGCGATGCTTCGCGGCGCGGATGCATTCCTTGAGATTGGCCGAGGTGCGGCGCTCCTCGTCCATGATGCCCAGCTTGACGGTATGGCGGGGCAGATCCAGCACCTCCTCGACGAAATCGAAGATCTCGCAGGCGAAGGCGACCTCCTCGGGCCCGTGCATCTTGGGCTTGACCACATAGATCGAGCGGGTGACCGAGTTCCGTGGCCCCGCCTCGCGGTCCAGGTCGCGCTTGGCGCAAAGCGCGGTGACCATGGCGTCCAGCAGGCCCTCGTAGACCTCGTTCCCCTCGCGGTCCAGCACGGCGGGGGTGGTCATCAGGTGGCCGACATTCCTGACCAGCATCAGCGCCCGGCCCTTGGCGGTGACTTCCGAGCCGTCGGGCGCGGTGAAACTCACGTCCGGGTTCAGGCGGCGGGTAAAAGTCTTGCCGCCCTTCTCGACCTCCTCGGCCAGGGTGCCGTCCATCAGGCCCAGCCAGTTGGCATAGGCCAGCGCCTTGTCCTCGCCATCGACGCAGGCGACGGAATCCTCGCAATCCATAATCGCCGACAGCGCCGATTCGATCACGATGTCCGAGATGCCGGCCCGGTCCTGCGCGCCCACCGGCTTGGACGGATCAATCACAATGCGGATCAGCAGGCCGTTGTTCTTCAGGAAGATGTCGGTCGGGTTGCCGGCCGCGCCGCGATGGCCGGCGAAGCGGCCGGCATCGCGCAGCGCCGGGACCAGGGCGCCGTCCTTGACCGACAGCGCCTCGATGTCGGCCCAGGAGCCCTCGGCCAGCGGCGCGGCGGTGTCGAGGAAATCCCGGCCCCAGGCGATCACCCGGGCGCCGCGCCCGGCGTCGTAGCCCTTGCCCTGCGGCAGGTCGCCCAGGGCGTCGGTGCCATAAAGCGCATCGTAAAGGCTGCCCCAGCGGGCATTGGCGGCGTTCAGCGCATAGCGGGCATTGGTGATCGGCACCACCAGCTGCGGCCCGGCGATGCTGGAGAATTCCGGGTCGGTCTCGGGTGTCTCTATCTGGAAATCCTCGCCCTCGGGGACCAGATAGCCGATCTCGGCCAGGAAATCGCGGTATGCGCCGGCATCCTGCGGCTTGCCGCGCTGCGCGATATGCCAGGCGTCGATGGCCGATTGCAGCTCGTCGCGCCGGGCCAGCAAGGCCCGGTTGCGCGGGCCGAACTCGTGGATCAGGGTCGAGAGCCCTTCCCAGAAACGCCGCGGCTCGACACCGCTGCCGGGCAGCGCACGCTCGTTGATGAAGGCGGCAAGCGTCTCGTCCACCCGCAATCCTGCCTTTTCCACGCGACCCATCGCACTTCCCCTTGCTTCCTTGTCCGGCTGGTTTGGTGCACCGTGGTATGCCAAACTCCGCCCTGTTTCAACCGGCACTACCCTCAAGGATTTCGAAATTCAGCCTTCCGAAAAAATTGAAAATCCGCCGCCCGGAGACCGGGCGGCGGCAGGATCCTGCGCCCGCGGCTCAGTTGCTGGCGGGCGGCGTGGTCGTGGAGGTTCCGGCCGGCGGCGTGGTCGGCTCTTCGACGGTGATGGCGTCGTCGATGGCCTCGCCGGCGTCCTGCATCGCCTCGCCGGCGGCTTCTGCGGCGCTTTCGGCCGCATCCTGCGCGGCGGCACCCGCTTCGCTGGCGGCATCGGCGGCGCTTTGCGCAGCCTCGCCGGCAGCATTCGCGGCATCCTCGGTCGCCTCGCCCATGGCGGCGCCGGCGCTCTCGGCGGCATTCTCGGCGGCGGTCGCGGCATCCTGGGCAGCCTCGCCCGCCGCATCGGCGGCATTGCCGGCCGCGGCAGCAGCGTCATCCGCCGCTTCCCCGGCAGCCGCGGCATCATCGGCCGCCTCGTCAGCCGCCTGGGCGGCCGTGTCCGTGGCCGTATCTGTGGCCGTTTCGGCGGTGGCGGCGGGCTCGGTCGCAGTTCCGGTCGCGGCGGGCGCACTGTCGGCCGGCTCGGTGGTGGTCACGGCAGCATCCTCGCCGGTGGTGCCCACCTCGTTGTTGCCCATGAAATACTGCAGCACGAAATAGGCGATCGCCAGCGCCAGCAGGATGC
This sequence comes from Paracoccus binzhouensis, assembly GCF_016446475.1. GTDB lineage: Bacteria > Pseudomonadota > Alphaproteobacteria > Rhodobacterales > Rhodobacteraceae > Paracoccus > Paracoccus binzhouensis. The sequence continues at coordinate 25,716 of NZ_JAEHFP010000036.1, forward strand.
CGATGATCAGCGGCAGCGGCGAGGCGCGGCGCTCGACCGGCTCGACATAGGTCTCGGGCGCGGCGGCCGGGCGCTCGGGATCGGTGCTTTCCGTCCGTTTCGGATCGTTCGGGTCGTAATTGGCCATTGATGAGGTCCTCGCTCTTCTGCTTCGTGCTTGCGGCTGGGCGGCTAGGGGGCGAGGCCCCGGCTTGCGACCCGGCTATCCTGCGTCTAACACTTGGGTTTCGCACAAGTTCCCATGTGCTGCCGATTTTTTCACCGCCCGGAAGGTGCCGCATGACCGTCACGCATTATCTCGCCGACTGGCGCCCCTATCCCTTCGAGATCGCCGAGACCCGGCTGGAATTCGACCTGGCGCCGCGCGCCACGCGGGTGCGCTCGCAGATCGACTTCCGCCGCAAGGGCGCGGGCGACCTGGTGCTGGACGGCGCCGGGTTGAAAACGCTGTCGCTGGCGATCGACGGCCGCCCGCTGGATCCGGCCCGGGCCGGGACCGAGCGGCTGGTGATCCCCGCCGCCGAGTTGCCCGACGCCTTCACCTTCGCGGCCGAGGTCGAGATCGACCCCGAGGCCAATACCGCGCTGGAAGGGCTTTACCTGTCGGGCGGCATGTTCTGCACGCAATGCGAGGCCGAGGGTTTCCGCCACATCACCTGGTATCCCGACCGGCCGGACGTGATGGCGCCCTTCCGCGTCACCATCCGCTCGGACCAGCCGGTGCTCTTGTCGAACGGCAACCCGGTCTCGCAGGCGCCGGGCCGGGCGGTCTGGCACGATCCCTGGCCGAAGCCCGCCTATCTGTTCGCGCTGGTCGCGGGCGCGCTGGTAGCGGTCCCGGACAGCTTCACCACCATGTCGGGCCGCAAGGTGGCGCTGAACGTCTGGGTCCGGCCCGGCGACCAGGACCGCGCCGGCTATGCGATGGAATCGCTGATCCGCTCGATGAAATGGGACGAAGAGGCTTACGGCCGCGAATACGATCTCGACGTGTTCAACATCGTCGCCGTGGACGATTTCAACATGGGCGCGATGGAGAACAAGGGGCTGAACATCTTCAACTCCAAGCTGGTGCTGGCCAGCGCCGAGACCGCGACCGATGGCGACTACGAGCGCATCGAGGGCGTGATCGGCCATGAATATTTCCACAACTGGACCGGCAACCGCATCACCTGCCGCGACTGGTTCCAGCTGTGCCTGAAAGAGGGGCTGACGGTCTTCCGCGACCAGCAATTTACCAGCGACATGCGCTCGGCCGCGGTCAAGCGCATCCAGGATGTGCAGGTCCTGCGCGCGCGCCAGTTCCGCGAGGATGCCGGGCCCTTGGCACATCCGCCGCGCCCCGACCATTACCAGGAGATCAACAATTTCTACACCGCCACGGTCTATGAGAAGGGCGCCGAAGTCATCGGCATGCTCAAGCGGCTGGTGGGCGATCAGGGCTATCGCCGGGCGCTCGACCTGTATTTCGACCGCCACGACGGCCAGGCCTGCACCATCGAGGACTGGATCAAGGTCTTCGAGGATGCCACCGGCCGCGACCTGACCCGGTTCAAGCGCTGGTATACCGATGCCGGCACGCCCCGACTGACGCTTGCCGAGGATTGGCGCGACGGCACTCTCACGCTGAATTTCCGGCAGGAGACCGTGCCCACCCCCGGCCAGCCGGAAAAGCCGCCGCGGGTGATCCCCATCGCGCTCGGCCTGATCGGCCCCAATGGCGACGAGGTGCTGCCGACCACGGTTCTGGAGATGACCGAGAGCGAGCAAAGCTTCCGCTTCGACGGGCTCGGCGCGCGGCCGGTGGTCTCGCTGCTGCGCGGCTTCTCGGCGCCGGTGACGGTCTCGCGCGAGATCACCGCCGACGAACAGGCGCTGCTGCTGGCGCATGACACCGACCCTTATGCGCGCTGGCAGGCCGGCCACGACCTGGCGCTGGACGCGCTGATCGCGCGGGCCGCCGGGACGGATGGCAGCACCGAGTTCGGCCGCGCCATCGGCGGGCTGCTCGGCGATGCCGAGGCCGACCCGGCCTTCGCCGCGCTCTGCCTGACGCTGCCGGGCGAGGAAGAGATCGCCACCACCATCGCCGCCCGCGGCACCGTTCCCGACCCCGATGCCATCCATGCCGGGCGCGAGGCGCTGGCCCGCGACATCGCCCGGGTGCATGAGCCGGCGCTGGCGCGGCTCTACGAGGCGATGGCCGAGGCCGGCCCCTATCGACCCGACGCCAAGGGCGCGGCGCGCCGCAGCCTGCGCCTGGCCTGCCTGGGCCTGCTGTCGCGCCTTGATGGCGGCACCCGGGCCGAGGCGCTTTTCGCCACTGCCTCGAACATGACCGAGCGGCAGGGGGCGCTGGAATGCCTGATCGCCGCCGGCCGGGACGAGGCGGCGCTGGCCAGTTTTGCCCGGGAGTTTTCCGGCAACCGCCTGGTCATGGACAAGTGGTTCATGGTCCAGCCGCTGCGCGCCGCGCCCGACCGCGCCGTGGCCCGGGCCCGCGACCTGGCCGCCCGGCCGGATTTCGACTGGAAGAATCCCAACCGCTTCCGCGCCCTGATCGGCGGGCTGACCGCCAACCACGCCGCCTTCCACGCCGCCGACGGCTCGGGCTATGCCTTCACCGTGGACTGGCTGATGCGGCTCGACCCGGTGAACCCGCAGACCACGGCGCGCATGTGCTCGGCCTTCGAGACCTGGGGGCGCTACGATGCCGGCCGCCAGGCCCATGCCCGCGCGGCGCTCGGCCGGCTGGCCGCCATGGAAGGCCTGTCGCGCAACAGCTCCGAGATGGTTACGCGCATCCTTGCCGGTGACGCCTGAGCATGGCCGAACCACTCTTGCGGGCATCCGGCGGGCGCGGCAATACTGGCCGCATGGATGCCCGCGAGGACATGAAACGCCGTCTCGATCCGCTGATTGCCGAGCGGGCGCCGTGGCTTTTTTCCGGCCGACGGCACCACGCGCTGGCGCGGCAGGCGCTGATGTGGCTGTTGCGCTATCCGCGCACGCTGGAGCTGGCGGCCGAATACCGCGACCTGCCCACGGACGAGATCATGCGCCGCCTGGCGACGCTGATCCTGCGCGACCTGCAGGTCGAGGGGCTGGAACATATCCCGGCCACCGGCCCGGCGCTGATCGTCTCGAACCACCCGACCGGCATCGCCGACGGCATCGTGCTGAACGCGGTGATCGCGGCGGTGCGCGACGACCTGTTCGTCTATGCCAATCACGACATCCTGCGCATCCTGCCGCAATTCGACAGCCTGATCGCCCCGGTGGAATGGCGCGTCGAAAAACGCAGCCATGCCAAGACCCGCGCCACCATGGATTACACGCGCGAGGCGCTGGGGCGCGGGCGGATTGGGCTGATCTTCCCCTCGGGCCGGCTGGCCAAGCGCCGGGGCCTGAGCCTGCACGAGCGGCCCTGGATGGCCAGCGCGGCGATGATCGCGAAGAAGTTCGACGCGCCGATCATCCCGCTGCACATCCGCGCCCGGAACTCGGCGCTGTTCTACCTGCTCGACGCGATCCATCCGACGCTGCGCGACGTGACGCTGTTCAACGAGGTGCTGAACAAGGCGGGCCAGCCCTTCCGCGTCACCATCGGCGCGCCGATCCAGCCCGGAACCCTGCCCGGCCGCAGCGAGGACGGCATCGCGCAACTGCGCGACGCGGTCCTGGCCCTGCCGGCGCCGGGCCGCAACGCCGCGCGCATGTCGCAGATCCGCGGCCTGTTCCAGCGCCGCCACGCGCTCGCCAAGCCGCGCCCGATCGAGTGAGGGGCGGGCTTTGGCCCCGCCATCGGCGTTGCAGATGGGTATTTCTGGAACGAAGAAGCCGGATGCTGCACCCGACATCAGGGAACGGCACCCGGCTTCTTCGTTCTTCAAATACTCCTGCGAGCGCGACGCCGGGCCCGCCGCCGCAAGTCGTCACACCACCATGTCGTCGCGATGGACCAGCGCGGCGCGGCCGGGATAGCCCAGGATGGCCTCGATCTCGTCGCTGCGATGGCCGGCGATGGCGCGCGCCTCGGTCGAGGAATAGCGCACGAGGCCGCAGGCCAGCCGCGCGCCGCTGCCGTCCTGCACCAGCACCGGGTCGCCACGGCCGAAGCGGCCCGAGATGGCGGTAACCCCGGCCGGCAGCAGCGACTTGCCCTGCCCCAGCGCCCGCGCCGCGCCGGCATCGACGGTGATCTCGCCCTTGGGCTTCATCGCCGCGATCCAGCGCTTGCGCGCCGCCTGCGGGTCGGTATCGGGCAGGAACCAGGTCACGCGCGCGCCCTTCGCGACGGCCGAGAGCGGGTTCAGGACCGAGCCCTCGGCGATGGCCATGGCGCAGCCGCCCGCCACCGCCGTGCGCGCTGCCATGAGCTTGGTCTTCATGCCGCCCTTGCTGAGGCCCGAGACCGGGTCGCCGCCCATGGCCTCGATCTGAGGCGTGATCTGCTCGACGACGGGCAGGTGGCGGGCGGTCGGGTCGGTCTTGGGATTGGCCGTATAGAGCCCGTCCACGTCCGAAAGCAGCAAGAGCTGGTCGGCGCCGCAGGTCACCGCGATCTGCGCCGCCAGCCGGTCGTTGTCGCCGAAGCGGATCTCGTCGGTCGCCACCGTGTCGTTCTCGTTCACGATCGGCACCACGCCGAGGCCCAGGAGCGTCTGCATGGTGGCGCGGCTGTTCAGGTAGCGGCGCCGGTCGGTGGTGTCGTCCAGCGTGACCAGCAGCTGCGCTGTCTTGACGCCATGCGGGGCCAGCGCCTCCTCATAGGCGCGGGCCAGCTTGATCTGGCCCACTGCCGCCGCCGCCTGCGACTGCTCGACCCTCAAGGGGCCGGCCGGCAGGCCCAGCACCTGCCGCCCCAGCGCGATGGCGCCCGAGGAGACCAGCACCACATCCGTGCCCCGCGCCCGCGCCTGCGCCACGTCGTCGCAAAGCCCGCGCAGCCATTCGGCGCGCAGCCCTGCGCCGTCCACCAGAAGCGCCGAGCCGATCTTGACCACCAGCCGCTGCGCGCGGCCGAGTTCCGGCGTCACGGCTGCCACGGCTTGTCTTCCCGATCCTCGGCCGGCTTGCGCGAGGGGGCGATCCGCGACCAGAGCGCGCGCAGGACCTCGGTCACGCCTTCGCGCGAGACGCCGGACATCAGCAGGACCGGGCCGCCGATCTCGGCCTCGAGCGCCGCCTTGCGCTCGGCCAGCGTCTCGGGGTCGAGCGCGTCGATCTTGTTCAGCGCCGTCACCCGCGGCTTTTCCGCCAGCGCCGGGGAATAGGCTTCAAGCTCGGTCAGGATGGTGCGGGCGTCCTGCGCCACGTCCTCGGCGGTGCCGTCGACCAGATGCAGAAGCACGCGCGAACGCTCGACATGGCCCAGGAACTGATCGCCGAGGCCCCTGCCCTCGCTTGCCCCCTCGATCAGGCCCGGAATGTCGGCCATGACGAACTCGTGCCCGTCGATGCCGACCACCCCCAGGTTCGGGTGCAGCGTGGTGAAGGGATAGTCGGCGATCTTGGGCCGGGCATTCGACACAGCCGACAGGAAGGTGGATTTCCCGGCATTCGGCAGCCCCACCAGCCCGGCATCGGCGATCAGCTTCAGCCGCAGCCACAGCGTGCGCTCGACCCCCGGCTGGCCGGGATTGGCGTGGCGCGGCGCGCGATTGGTCGAGCTCTTGAAGTGCAGGTTGCCGAAACCGCCATTGCCGCCCTTGGCCAGCAGCACCCGCTGCCCGGGTTCGGTCAGGTCGGCGATCACGGTTTCCTGGTCTTCCTCGAGGATCTCGGTGCCGACCGGCACGCGCAGCACGATATCGTCGCCCGAGGCGCCGGTGCGCTGCGCGCCCATGCCATGGCCGCCGGACCTGGCGAAGAAATGCTGCTGGAAGCGGAAGTCGATCAGCGTGTTCAGCCCATCCACCGCCTCGGCCCAGACATCGCCGCCGCGGCCGCCGTCGCCGCCATCCGGCCCGCCATATTCGATGAATTTCTCGCGGCGGAAGGACACGCAGCCGGCGCCCCCGCCGCCCGAGCGGACATAGACCTTGGCGAGATCGAGAAATTTCACGGGGCGGCATCCTTGCGGCGGAAATGGGGCAGAGGGTGGGATACGCGCTTGGGCCATTCGGTTCAAGGGCGCGCTGCCGGGACGGCGTGACTTTCCCTCGTGCCTCTGGCTAGATGGGCCGGCGACGAACCTGTGGAGACGCCATGCCGGTCCTGACCTATGCCACGCTTTTCACCGCCATCACCCTGGAGGTTGTCGGCACCACCTTCCTGCAACGCAGCGAACAGTTCACCCGGCTGGTGCCCACGCTGCTGATGGGGCTGTGCTACGCGGCCTCGTTCTATTTCCTGTCGCTGGCGCTCAGGGCCATGCCGCTGGGCATCGCCTATGCGATCTGGAGCGGACTGGGCATCGTTCTGGTGTCGCTGATCGGGCTTTTCGTCTTCGGCCAGAGGCTGGATTTCGCCGCGGTGCTCGGGCTGGGCATGATCGTCGCGGGTGTCGTCATCGTGAACCTGTTCTCGGGCAGCGTGACGCATTGAGCCCGATCCGCCCTTAACATTCCGGCAATCGCGGTTAGATAATGTCGGAATGGAGGGCCGCGATGATCCGCTTCGACAACAGCTACGCCCGGCTGCCGGAAGGCTTCTTCACCCGCACCCGCCCGACGCCGGTGCGCGACCCGAAACTGGTGGCGCTGAACCGGCCGCTGGCCGAGCGTCTCGGCTTGGATGCCGACTGGCTGGCAAGCCCCGAAGGCGTGGCGATGCTGGCCGGCAATACCCTGCCCGAGGGGGCCGAGCCCATCGCCCAGGCCTATGCCGGCCATCAGTTCGGCGGCTTCGTGCCACAGCTGGGCGACGGCCGCGCGGTTCTGCTGGGCGAGGTGGTGGCCCCGGACGGCGCCCGCTTCGACATCCAGCTGAAGGGCGCAGGGCCGACGCCGTTTTCGCGCCGCGGCGACGGGCGGGCCTGGCTGGGCCCGGTGCTGCGCGAATACCTGGTCAGCGAGTTCATGGCGGCCTTCGGCATACCAACCACCCGGGCGCTGGCCGCGGTGACCACCGGCGAGACGGTGATCCGTGAAACCTTGCTGCCCGGCGCGGTGCTGACCCGCGTCGCCGCCAGCCACATCCGCGTCGGCACCTTCGAATTCTATGCCGCGCGCGGCGACCGCGAGCGGCTGCAACTCCTGGCCGATCACGTCATCGCCCGGCACTATCCCGATGCCTCGGGCCCCGCCGATCTGCTGCAGCGCGTGGTCGAACGCCAGGCCGCGACCATCGCCGGCTGGATGGCGCTGGGTTTCATCCACGGGGTGATGAATACCGACAACATGTCGATCTCGGGCGAGACCATCGACTACGGCCCCTGCGCCTTCATGGACGGCTACCGGCCCGACAAGGTGTTCAGCTCGATCGACGCCCATGGCCGCTATGCCTGGAACGAGCAGCCGAACATCGCCGTCTGGAACCTGGCGCAATTCGCCAGCTGCCTGGTGCCGCTGATGGGCAATGACGACGCGGCGGTGGCCGAGGCAACGCGCATCGTCCACAGCTTCCCGGACCTCTATCAGGCCGAATGGCTGAAACGCTTCGCCGCCAAGCTGGGCATCGCCGCGCCGCGCCCCGAGGATCGCGCGCTGATCGAGCGGCTGCTCACGCTGATGGCGGCCGAGGAGGCGGATTTCACCCGCAGCTTCGCCGGCCTCCCGGATGGCCGCGCGCGCGAGGAATTCAAGGCGCCCGAGCAGTTCGACGCCTGGGCCGAGGGCTGGCAGGCGCGCATCCGCGACCTGCCGGACGCCGCAACGGTCATGGCGCGCGCCAATCCGCGCCGCATCCCGCGCAACCACCGCATCGAGGCCGCCATCGCCGCCGGCCGCGAGGGCGATTACGCGCCTTTCCACGCGCTGGACACGGCGCTGCGCGCGCCTTTCGAAGACCGGCCGGAATGGGAGCCCTACGCGCTTGCCCCCGCGCCCGAGGAGATCGTCCGCCGCACCTTCTGCGGCACCTGAGCAGCAGCGAAAGGCCCCATGTCGAAAAGCCCCGACCGTCTGAGACTGGCCAGCTATAACCTGCACAAGTGCCGGGGCCTGACCGGCCCGCATGCGCCCGAACGCAACCTTGCCGTCATCGCCGAACTGGGCGCCGACGTGATCGCCCTGCAAGAGGTGGATTTCCGCTTCGGCGCCCGGCCCGAGGCGCTGCCCCGCAAGCTGATCGAAAAGACCACCGGCATGGTCCCCGCCCCGTTCGTCGGCACCGGCGAGAATTCGCTGGGCTGGCACGGCCAGACCATCCTGTTGCGGCCGGACCTGCGCGACAAGGCCGAGATCCGCCGCCTGCCGCTGCCGGGGATCGAGCCCAGGGGCGCCCTGGTCCTGCGCCTGCCCGGGCTGACGGTGGTGGCGGTGCATCTGGGGCTGATCCGCTCGTCGCGCCGCGCGCAGCTGGCGCGCATCATCGCCCAGGCCCGACGCATCGGCCATGACCGGCTGGCGCTGACCGGCGATTTCAACGAATGGCACGATTCGCGCGGGCTCGAGGCACTGGAGGCGCTGCGCGTCGTCACCCCCGGCCCCAGCTGGCCCGCACCCTTCCCGCGCCTGCGCTATGACCGCTTCGCCGTCTCGCGCAGCATCGAGGTGCTGGATTGCGGCGTCCTCGACAACGAAACCGCGCGGGCGGCCTCGGACCACCTGCCGGTCTGGGCCGACCTGGCGGTCAATGCGCATGAGGAAGTGCCCTGCGGCTATCACCCGGCGCGCATCACCTCGCGCATTCCCGGCCAGGACGGGGTGGCCGGGGCAGAATGACGCTTTCCCGCCCCGCCCCCGTCGGCTAGACAGCGACCAAACTCGTCAGGAAGAGGGACGCAGACATGACGGCCATCATCGACATTTTCGCGCGCGAGATCCTGGACAGCCGGGGCAACCCGACGGTCGAGGTCGACGTGACGCTGGAAGACGGCACCATGGGCCGCGCCGCGGTGCCCTCGGGCGCCTCGACCGGCGCGCATGAGGCGGTCGAGAAACGCGACGGCGACAAGGCCCGCTACCTGGGCAAGGGCGTGCTGGAAGCCGTCGCCGCCGTCAACGGCGAGATCGCCGAGAACCTGATCGGCGAGGATGCGACCGAGCAGGTCGCCATCGACCGCATGATGATCGAACTGGACGGCACCCCCAACAAGGGCCGGTTGGGCGCTAACGCCATCCTGGGCGTGTCGCTGGCGGTGGCCAAGGCCGCGGCCGAGGCCTGCTCGCAGCCGCTTTACCGCTATGTCGGCGGCGCGGGCGCCCGCGTGCTGCCGGTGCCGATGATGAACATCATCAACGGCGGCGAACATGCCGACAACCCGATCGACATCCAGGAATTCATGATCATGCCGGTGGCGGCGGAAAACATCCGCGAGGCCGTGCGCATGGGCTCGGAAGTGTTCCACACGCTGAAGAAGGAGCTTTCGGCCGCGGGCCTCGCCACCGGCGTCGGCGACGAGGGCGGTTTCGCGCCGAACCTCAGCAGCACCCGCGATGCGCTGGACTTCATCCTCAAGGCCATCGAGAAGGCCGGCTACCAGCCCGGCGACGACATCATACTGGCGCTGGACTGCGCCTCGACCGAGTATTTCAAGGGCGGCAAATACGAGATGGCCGGCGAGGGCAAGTCGCTGAGCCCGGCCGAGAACGTCGCCTACCTGGAAGCGCTCTGCGCCGACTACCCGATCCTGTCGATCGAGGACGGCTGCGCCGAGGACGACTGGGAGGGCTGGAAGCTGCTGACCGACACCCTCGGCGGCCGCGTGCAGCTGGTCGGCGACGACCTCTTCGTCACCAACCCGGCCCGGCTGGCCGAGGGCATCGCCAAGGGCTGCGGCAACTCGCTCTTGGTCAAGGTGAACCAGATCGGCACGCTGACCGAGACGCTGGACGCGGTGCGGATGGCGGATCGCGCGCGCTATACCTCGGTGATGTCGCACCGCTCGGGCGAGACCGAGGACGCCACCATCGCCGACCTGGCCGTGGCGACGAATTGCGGCCAGATCAAGACCGGCAGCCTCGCCCGCTCGGACCGGCTGGCGAAATACAACCAGCTGATCCGCATCGAGGAAATGCTGGGCGCCACCGCCGAATATGCCGGAAAATCCATCCTGCGCGGCTGAGCCGACGGCATCGGAACGCAGAAGGGCGGCCCCGCGCGGTCGCCCTTTTCATACCCACCAGCGATGCGTCAGCGCGAAGGCGCCAAGCGCAAGCCGGCGGCGGAATTCCGAAGGCCCGGCCCCGGCCAGCGCCTCGATCCCCCGCGGCGCCGTCTGCAACACGGTCCGCACACCTGCGCCGGCAAACAGCACCGGCGCCAGCCGGCGCGGCACATGGCGACGCTGCGCCCTGGCCTCGGCCAGCCTCGCCCTGGCCTTGTCCGCGATCCCGGCAAGCACCTGGGGCGAAGCGTCCCAAAGCCCCAATCCCAGCCCCTGCAGGGCCGGCAGCGCCGCCAGCCAATGCGCCAGCCCGACGCCCTCGGCCTGCGCGGCGATGACGCCCGCCGCCTCCGGATTACAGCGGCCCAGCCCAGGGCCTCGGCCGCGAATTGCGCCAGCGGCACCGCCGTCCCCCGCACATAACCGGCGACGGCATCCGGCCCGTCCAGCGGCTCGCGCGCCGCATCCCGGCGGCGGCCTTCGGCCAGCACGGCGAAGGCGGCGGCGCGCGGCCCCCAGGCCTCGGCCAGCGGCGTCAGCAATTCATGCGCTTGCGGCTTGCCGGCGCCGATCTCCTCCAGCCGCTCGATCCACCATTGCAGCCGCATCTCGGCGATCAGCGGCTCGGCCGAGGCCAGCGGCGCCCGCGCCAGTTCCAGGTTCAGCGCATAAAGCGACATGAGCTTCGGCCGTGCCTCGGCCGGCACCAGCAGGCAGATGCCGAACCGGTCGGGATCGTGGTCGCGCAATGCCTGGGCGCAGTCGTCAAGGCTCATGCCGGCGCCACCCTGTCGCGGATCAGCTTCCAGCGGATCGCATCGACCAGCGCCTCGAAACTGGCATCGACGATATTGGGCGACACGCCGACGGTGGACCAGCGATTGCCATGGCCGTCGGCGCTGTCGATGATGACCCGCGTCGTCGCCTCGACCCCTTCGCCGGTGATGCGGACGCGGAAATCCACCAGATGCATGTCGTCGATGGCGGCCTGATAGGGGCCCAGATCCTTGGCCAGCGCCCGCCACAGCGCGTTGACCGGGCCGCGATCCTGCCCCTGCTCGTCCATGCTTTCGCTGACCGAGAGCATCCGCTCGCCGCCGATCTGCACCACCACCACCGCCTCGGACACCGAGATGCGTTTCCCCAGCGCGTTCCGGCGCCGCTCGACGGTGACGCGGTAGCGCTCGACCGAGAAGTAGTGCTGCATCCGGCCCAGTTCGGCCAGGGCCAGCAGCTCGAAACTGGCCTGAGCGCCGTCATAGGCATAGCCGTCATCCTCGCGCGCCTTGACCAGATCGAGGATGCGCGCCAGCGCCGGATCGTCGCGGCCGACCTCGATCCCCGCCTCGGCCAGACGGGCGCGCAGGTTCGACTGCCCGGCCTGGTTGGACATCGGGATGATGCGCTCGTTGCCCACGGTGGCCGGATCGACATGCTCGTAGGTCGCGGGATTCTTCAGGATGGCACTGGCATGCAGCCCGGCCTTGTGGGCGAATGCCGAGCTGCCGACATAGGGCGCGGCGCGGCTGGGCGCGCGGTTCAGGATCTCGTCCAGCCGGCGCGAGATGCGCGTCAGCCCGGCCAGCCCCTCGGCCGAAATCCTGGTTTCCAGCGCCGAGCGATAGGGCTCCTTCAACAGCAAGGTCGGGATCAGGCTGGTCAGGCTGGCATTGCCGCAGCGCTCGCCCAGGCCGTTCAGCGTGCCCTGGATCTGGCGCGCGCCGGCATCGACAGCGGCCAGCGTGCAGGCCACGGCATTGCCGGTGTCGTCGTGGCAATGGATGCCCAGCCGCTCGCCCGGGATGCCGCCGGCGATCACCGCCCGGGTCACCTGCCCCACCCGCTCGGGCAGGGTGCCGCCATTGGTGTCGCACAGCACGATCCAGCGCGCCCCCGCTTCCAGCGCCGCATGCAGGCAGGCCAGCGCATAATCCGGGTCTTCGGCATGGCCGTCGAAGAAATGCTCGGCATCGAACAGCGCCTCGCGCCCCAAGGCGACCAGATGCGCGACCGAGGCGCGGATATTGTCGAAGTTCTCCGCCAGCGAGATCCCCAGCGCCTCGCGGACATGGAAGGGATGGGTCTTGCCAACCAGGCAGACGGCGCGGGTGCCGGCATTCGCCACTGCCGCCAGCACCTCGTCGTTCTCGGCCGAGCGGCCCGCGCGCTTGGTCATGCCAAAGGCGGTCATGGTGGCCCGCGTCGCCGGCGCCTGGGCGAAGAAATCGCTGTCGGTGGGATTGGCGCCCGGCCAGCCGCCCTCGATATAGTCCACGCCCAGCCGGTCCAGCATCTGCGCGATCTCGGCCTTCTCGGCGGCCGAGAACTGCACGCCCTGGGTCTGCTGCCCGTCGCGCAGCGTGGTATCGTAAAGGTAAAGGCGCTGGCGCGTCATCGGGGCGGCCCCTTCAGCTGGCTGATATTCGGTTATTCGGGCAGTTTCGCGGCGTCGAAATCCGGGCCGGGCAGCAGTTCGACCCCGGCCGGGCCCATCCTGACCTCGACCCCGGCGGCAAGCAGGCGCTGCTTGAGCGTATCCACGGCCGAGAAATCCTTGCTGGCCCTGGCCTCGGCCCGCAACGCCGTCATGCGCTCGGCCCAGGGCGACAGGTCGGGGCCTGCGGCGATCCAGCCGCCCAGTTCCTCGGTCAGCAGCCCCAGCATCCGCGCGCCGGCCAGCAGCCCGGGCGCATCGCCCTGCCCCGCCATCTCGTGCAGGGCCGCGATCGCCCCCGCGGTGTTCAGGTCGTCGGCAAGCGCGGCCAGGACGGCGGGGGCCGGGCTTGGCGCGGGACGGGTGCCCGCGACAAGGCCGCGCCACTTGCGCAGCACGGCTTCCGCCTCGCGCGCCTTCTCGGCGGTCCAGTCCATGGGCTTGCGGTAATGCGTGGACAGCAGCACGAAGCGGATCACCTCGCCCGGGATGCCCTGATCGAGCAAATCGCGGACGGTGAAGAAATTGCCCAGGCTCTTGGACATCTTCTTGCCCTCGACCTGCAGCATCTCGTTATGCAGCCAGACGCGGGCGAAATCCCCGTGCGGATGCGCGCAGCAGCTTTGCGCGATCTCGTTCTCGTGATGGGGGAATTGCAGGTCGATGCCGCCGGCATGGATGTCGAAGCTCTCGCCCAGCAATTCGTAGGACATCGCCGAACATTCGATATGCCAGCCCGGGCGGCCGCGGCCCCAGGGGCTGTCCCAGCCGGGCAGCTCGGCATCCGAAGGCTTCCACAGCACGAAATCCATCGGATCTTCCTTGAAGGGCGCGACCTCGACCCGCGCCCCGGCGATCATGTCGTCGACCGAGCGGCCCGAGAGCTTGCCGTAATCGGCATAACTCCGCACCCGGAACAGCACATGGCCGTCACGCGCATAGGCATGGCCGCCGGCGATCAAGGTCTCGATCATGCCGATCATCTCGCCGATATAGTCGGTGGCGCGCGGCTCGTGATCGGGGCGCAGCGCCCCCAGCGCGTCCATGTCGGCATGATACCAGCCGATGGTCTCATGCGTGCGCTCGCGGATCAGGTCCTCGAGCGTGCCGGGGGCGCCCGCCTCCTTGCGGGCCAGGGCGGCGGCGTTGATCTTGTCGTCCACATCGGTGAAGTTGCGCACATAGGTGACGTGATCCGCGCCGTAGACATGGCGCAGCAGCCGCACCAGCACGTCGATCACCACCACCGGCCGGGCATTGCCCAGATGCGCGCGGTCATAGACCGTCGGCCCGCAGAGATAGAGCCGCAGATTCCGCGGGTCGATGGGCCGGAAAAGCTCTTTCCGCCGCGTCCTGGTATTCGTCAGCCTGATCTCGACCATGACTTCCCCTTTGCGGGCGTCAACTGGTCACCGTGAACCGCCCGCCTGAATTTTCAGCCGGTAATGATGCAGCGGATGGTGGCGGTTCCTGCCTTCATGCGCCCGCCTTAACGCATTGCCTTGCCTATGCCAAGAGAGGCTGCGACACTTGCTTCATGAGCCGCGAACTGGTCAACGAGATCTGCGCCGCGCAGCCCGGGGCCGAGTGGTCGGATCCCTGGGGCGGCGGCCATGATTGCTGGAAGATCGGCGGCAAGACATTCGCGGTGACCGGCACGGCGGGCACGCATGTTTCGGTCAAGACCGACAGCGCCGAGATGGCCGAGTTCCTGATCGAGACCGGCGTGGCCGAGCGCGCCGCCTATCTGCATCGCAGCTGGGTGGCGCTGCCGCTCGATTCGGCCCCGGACGAGCTGGCGCATCGCATCCGCCATTCCTATCGCCTGGTGCGCGGCAACCTGCCGAAGAAGGTCCAGGCGACGCTGCCGGCGCTGTGAGAACGGGCGGGGGCGAAACCCGGCTGGCGATGGTCAGGTAACGAAAATGGCCGGCCCCGAAGGACCGGCCGGCGGCAGGGGACCGAGCGACCGGGTCCCTGCCGTTCCCTTCAGCCCCGGCTCAGGCCGGGACCTGCGAGGCGAGCTGCTGCAGCAGCGCGTCCATCTGCTTGCAGAGCGCGTCCTCGCTGGTGCCCTTCTCTTTCGCGGCATCGGCCAGGGTGCGCTCGACGCCCATGGCGGAAACCGTGCCCTCCTTGCCCTTCGCCTCGGCCGCATCGCCCTTGGCGGTGTCGCCGGCCGGGATCATCGCCAGAAGCTTGGTCTGGGTCTCGACCGCCTTGCCGTCGATATAGCCCTTTTCCTGGCAATAGCTCAGGACACCCAGCTGGTTGCGCGCGCTTTCATAGGCGGCGCCGCTGTCCTGGGCGGCCGGGGCAGCAGCGGGCGCGGCGGCCGGGGCCTGGGCAGTGGCCGCGGGCGCACCCTCGGCCGGCGCC
>NZ_JAEHFP010000037.1 GCF_016446475.1 Paracoccus binzhouensis
TGCGTGCCAAGGTCACCTCCCACGTAGAGATGATCTTGAATCACAGCCAGACGCGCAGGGGAATCCTTTTTGTCAACACAACCTAGCATCGCTCAATATACTGAGCAACGGATTTCGCCGGATTTGACCAGGCTCGCGCCGGCAGCCTCAGCCCGGCCGGGGCGTGGGCGCGAACCGGTCCGGATGCGCGGCGGCGAAGGCCGGCACCGCCGCGCAGGCCTCGGCGACGGCGGCGATGCGTGGCAGATGCCCGAAGGCGACGCCCCAGCGGCTGGCGTTGTAAAGCTGCGGGACCAGCACACAATCGGCCATGCCGGGCGCGTCGCCATGGCAGAAGCGGCCGGTGAAGCCCGGATGATCCAGCAGCGCCTCGATGGCCGCCAGCCCGGCGGCGATATTGTCGCGGTTCCAGGCGGCACGGGCCTCGGCCCCGGCCAGCGCCTCGACCCGGTCCAGCACCCGCAGGTTCGAAAGCGGATGGATCTCGCAGGCCACCGCCAGGGCCAGCGCCCGGACGCGGGCACGGCCGCCGGGATCGGCGGGCAGCAGCGGCGGCGCGGGCCGGGTCTCCTCCAGATAGTCCAGGATCGCCAGCGACTGGGTCAGCCGCAAGCCGTCGATCTCCAGCGCCGGCACCAGCCCCTGCGGGTTCAGCGCCCGGTGCCGCGGGCGGCGCTGTGCACCGGCCAGCAGATCCACCGCCACCCGCCGATAGGCCAGGCCCTTCAGTGCCAGCGCGATGCGCACCCGCCAGGACGCGGACGAGCGCCAGTAGTCATGCAGCACGATGCTGGGGTCCGGGCTCATGGCCGGAGTTCAGGGCCGAAGCTCAGGGCCGGGTGGGCAGGATCCGCCCGGTGCAGGGACCGAAGCCGATGCGATAGCCCTCGCCCCGGGCCTGCGCGAACAGCCCGACCTCGTCGCCGTCTTCCAGAAAGCTGCGCGACGCCCCGTTCACCATGACCGGCATCTTGCCGCCCTCGGTCATTTCCAAGAGCGCCCCGGTCTGCTCGCGGCCCGGCCCCGAGATCGTGCCCGAGCCCAGCAGGTCGCCGACCCGCATCGGGCAGCCGGAACTGCTGTGATGCGCCAGTTGCTGGGCGCTGGAGTAATACATGACGTTGTAGTTCGTCCGGCCCATGACCTGGCCGTTCAGCGTCCAGCCGATCTCGAGGTCGTAAAGCCCCGGCCGCGCCTCGTGCAGATAGGGCAGCAGCGGGTTCACCCGCTCGGCGCCGGCGCAGCGGAACGGCTCCAGCGCCGCCTGGGTCACCACCCAGGGGCCGATGGTGGTGCCAAGCGCCTTGGACTGGAACGGGCCCAGCGGCTGGTATTCCCAGGCCTGGATGTCGCGCGCCGACCAGTCGTTGAGCAGCACATAGCCGAAGATCATCGCCTCGGCCTGCTCCACCCCGATCCGCTCGCCCATGGTGCTGTCAGCGCCGACGACGGCGCCCAGCTCCAGTTCAAGGTCCAGCCGGCGGCAGGGCCGCCATTCCGGCCCGGCCTCGCCCCGGACCTGCCCCATGGGCCGGCGGATCGGGGTGCCCGAGACCACGACCGACGAGGCCCGGCCGTTATAGCCGATGGGCATATGCGTCCATTGCGGCGGCAGGGCGTTCTCCGGCCCGCGGAACAGCGCCCCGACATTGAAGGCATGATGCTTCGAGGCATAGAAATCGGTGAATTCGGTCACCCGGATCGGCAGGTGCAACCTTGCCCCGGCCATGGCGACCAGCGGGACATCCTCGCTTGCACCTTCGGCCAGCAGCGCCGTCAGCCGCGCCCGCACCGCCTCCCAGCGCGCCCGCCCCAGCGCCATGAAGCCGTTCAGCTGCGGTTGCGCGAACGTGCCGCCGGCATCGACCAGGCCGCGCGCCTCGCAGGCCGCCAGGTCCAGGATCATCTCGCCGATGGCGACCCCGCAGCGCGGCGCCTCGCCGGCGACGGAAAACACCCCATAGGGCAGGTTGTTCAGGGGAAAGGGGCCATCCGCGCGATTGGCGCTCTCGACCCGGGACCGCAGCAGGGGCATGCCGATGTTCTTCTCCGTTTCAGAAATACTCTCGGGGGGCAGACGGCCCCTCGCCTTACGCGTCACTTCACCCCGGGGGTGCCGTCGAACTTCTTCTCCAGCCGGTCCCAGACCTCGATGTAATCCTGCTGCATCGGCGCCTCGCGGGCGGCGAATTCGGTCAGGTGCTGGGGAAAGCGGGTCTCGAACATGAAGCTCATCGTGTGGTTCAGCTTCTCGGGTTTCAGCGCGGCATTGCTGGCGCCCTCGAAGGCGTCGCGATCCGGGCCGTGCGGCAGCATGCAATTGTGCAGGCTGATGCCGCCCGGCGCGAAGCCCTGCGGCTTGGCGTCGTAGATGCCGTAGATGTTGCCCATCAGCTCGGACATGATGTTCTTGTGATACCAGGGCGGCCGGAAGCTGTGCTCGGCAACCAGCCAGCGCTCGCGGAACAGCACGAAGTCGATATTCGCCGTCCCCTCCTGCCCCGAGGGCGCGGTCAGCACGGTAAAGATCGACGGATCGGGATGGTCGAACAGGATCGCGCCGACCGGAGCATAGGTCCGCAGGTCGTATTTGTAGGGGCAGTAATTGCCGTGCCAGGCCACCACGTCCAGCGGCGAGTGGTCGATCCAGGTTTCGTGGAACTGGCCGCACCACTTGATGACCACGCGCGAGCGCGTCTCACGATCCTCGAAGGCGGCGACCGGGCATTTGAAGTCGCGCGGATTGGCCAGGCAATTGGCGCCGATGGGGCCGCGGTTCGGCAGGTCGAACTTCTGGCCGTAATTCTCGCAGACGAAGCCGCGGGCCGGGCCTTCCAGCACCTCGACGCGATAGACCAGGCCGCGCGGCAGGATGGCGATCTCCTTCGGCTCCAGGTCGATCACCCCGAGTTCGGTGCAGAAGCGCAGCCGGCCCTCCTGCGGCACCACCAGCAATTCGCTGTCGGCCGAGAAGAAGTATTCGTCCTGCATCGAGCGGGTGACCAGGTAGACATGGCTGGCCATGCCGACCTGGATATTCACGTCGCCCGCCGTGGTGATCGTCCTCATGCCGGTGATCCAGGTCAGGTCCTGGTCCGGCACCGGGATCGGATCCCAGCGATACTGGCCCAGGCTGACGATGTCGTCGCGCACGTTCGGCGCGGTCTTCCAATAGGGCAGGTCGATGGCCGCGAACCGCCCGGTATGATGCACCGAGGGGCGGATGCGATAGCACCAGGTCCGCTCGTTCTGGCCGCGCGGCGCGGTAAAGGCGGTGCCGGAAAGCTGCTCGGCATAAAGCCCGTAGTTGCATTTCTGCGGGCTGTTCTGGCCCTGCGGCAGGGCGCCGGGCAGGGCCTCGGTTTCGAAATCATTGCCGAAGCCGGGCATGTAGCCCTCGTGCGGGCCGGTCGGGCCGGCGGCGCGGACCATGCCGCGCGGCAGCTCGTGCTGGGTCATCGGATCCTCCCTGCGCAATGTCATTGCTATTGCAACGATCATACCGTTGCGAAAGCAACGATGTCAAGCACCCGAGCTTGTTGCAGCCGCAATGTTTTTCTGCTGTGCTGCGCCCAGGAGGCACGCATGTCATTCGACCTGGACGGATTCCTGCCCTATCGGCTGAATGTCGCGGCGACCCGGGTCAGCCGCCGCTTCGCCGCGCTTTACGAGGCCGAGGCCGGGCTGAGCATTCCCGAATGGCGGGTGCTGGCGCATCTGGCCCATTCCGGCGCGGTCAGCGTCCGCGACATCCATGCCCGGGTGAACCTGGACAAATCGATGGTCAGCCGGGCGGCGACGCGCCTGCAGCAGGCGGGATGGGTGCGCAAGTCCGGCAACGCGGCCGACCGCCGGCTGGTGGCGCTGGAACTCACGCCCGAGGGCCGGGCGCTGATGGCCCGCCTGGGCCGCATCGCCGAGACCTTCCAGGCCGAATTGCTGGCCGAACTGGGCGCGGATGCCGCAGCGCTTGACCGCGCCCTGGCGAAAATCACCGGAACGGGAAACGGCGACTAGGCTGGGCGCGGAAACGACGCGCCGTCCCCGGCCTCGGGTGGGCGCACGCCCCGTCCCGGTGACGGCGGTGCTATTCCCTGGTGCCGCTGTCCAGCGCCGCGGCCGGGGGCTTTCTGCGGTTCTTGCTCATGCCATGCTCGGACCATGCCGGGCCCAGCAGGAAACCCAGAATGCTGGCGGCGCTCGGCATGTTGATGAAAAATGCGAAGAAGCCTTTGAACGCGACCGGGCCATCGCCGATCCTTGTCCCGGAAAAATAGGGCGTCACCATGTTCACCAGCGCGGTGAAGGCAAAGAAGGTGATCCCGAGCAGCACCGCGACGCTGCGCAGGGAAACGATGGCCCGTCCCCGCCCGCCCCGCACCACGCGGAAAGTCTCGCGCAGCAGGATGACCGCCAGCCCGGCGGCGCTGAACAGCCATTGCAGCGTGCACAGGATGGTGAACTCCCCCCCCAGGCCAGCTGGGCGGGATAGATCTCGGGCGAGATGGCAAGGGATGCAAGCTCCTCCCGCAGGGGCGTGGCGGCAAGCAGCGACAGCGGCACGAGCCGGACCAGATAGTTCACCAGCGAGGTCGCCAGCACAAGGGTGATGAGCCAGCTGTGCCATCTTGGAATGGCGGGTTGCGAGGGGCGAGGCATCGGGGCTCCATCCGGGAAATGCTGCCGTTCAAGGGAAGCATATCCGCCCGGGCGGCGCGAGGGGGGATACCGGCGGCGTCCGGCGGCGCACGCCCGGTCTGCTGATGTCCCGGATGCCCCGGATGCCTCGGTGACGGCGGTCAGCGTGCCGGACCGCCCGCCGCGGGGCCCGGCGCATAGACGGCCAGGAAACGCGCCACGCGGCGGCGCACGAAGGCGTCGATACCGGCATCGGAAAGCGGCGGCATCATCAGCAGCGCCCGGCGCTGCAGCCCCGCCAGCACCAGGTCGACGAATTCAGCCCCCGCCTCGCGGCAATCCTCCATCGCCAGGTCGCCCCGCGCCACGCGCAGCGCGAAATATTCCGCCAGGGTCTCGATCGAGCGCATCGGCCCGGCCTCGTAGATCTGCCGGGCCAGGTCGGGGAATTTCTCGCCGGCGCCGATCATCATGCGCATCGCCGCCATCACCTCGTCCTGCAGCAGCGTGTCGATCATGCTGCGGGCGATCTGGCGCAACTCGTGCTCGACCCCCTCCACCCCGGCGCCAAGCTGGCGGATCGTGCGCTGCAGCCGGCCGCATTCGGTCAGCACCAGCGCCTCGAACATCGCCTCCTTGCTGTCGAAATAGACATAGAGCGTGCCCTTGGACACCCCGGCCGCCCGCGCCACGTCCTGCATCGAAGCGCCCTCGAAGCCCTGGGCCAGGAACATGCGCCGGGCGCCGTCCAGGATCTGCCGGCGCTTCGGGCTGTCCTCGGGCTCGGGCAGGCCGGATCCGCCGGGGGGGCGGGATGGGCTCTGGCTGCTGGGTTCGCTCAACTGGGCCTCCTGTCGCTGTGCCGTCGAGGGTATGTCGCATGCGCCCGGCGGGTCCATCCCCGACGTACCGCGCTTTCCTGTGCCTGTCCGCTGATGGTTGCGGGATATATTGACCGAACGGTTCGGTCAATACTATAAGCGCTCCAAGCCGCCTGTCCGACTCGCGCCCGGCCGTGGCGCGGCCCCTGCCCCGGCGGTCCCATATCGAAAGGCTTGAACCATGGCATCGACCGGCGAAGCCGCACCCGCGGCACCCGTGAAGAAATCCGGCTCCGGCAAGGCCAAGCGCATCCTGGCCGGGCTGGCGCTGGTGCTGCTGGCGGTGATCGGCTACGAGCTCTGGCACTGGTTCAGCTTCGGCCGCTTCCACGAGGAAACCGACGACGCCTATCTGCAGGCCGACCTGGTGCAGCTGCAGGCCCGCGACACCGGCTATATCGCCGAGATCCTGGTGGCGCCGAACGCGCCGGTGACCAAGGGCCAGGTGATCGCCCGCATCGACCCCGAGGATTACCGCCTGGCGGTCGAGACCGCCCGGAACGGCCTGGCCACCGCCGAAAGCGCAGCGAAACAGCTCGAGGCGCAGATCACCGCCGGCGAGGCGGCGATCCAGCAGGCCCGGGCGGCGCTGGCCTCGGCCGAGGCGACGAATGACGGGGCGCAGAAATCCTGGCGGCGGGCGCGCGAGCTCAAGTCCAGTTCGGCCGGCACCCAGGCGGCGGTGGATGCGGCCGAGGCCAGCGCGAAATCCGCCGCTGCCCAGGTGGAAAGCGCCAAGGCGGCGCTGGCCGAAGCGCAGGCGCAGCTGGTCGTGCTGAAGGCTCGGCTGGACAGCGCGCGGCTGGACGTGCAGTCGGCGCGCACCGACCTGCGCAAGGCGCAGCGCGACCTGGATTTCACCCGGATCCGCGCGCCCTTCGACGGCATCCTGACCGAGCGGCAGATCGAGGTCGGCTCCTATGTCGCGCCCGGCAGCCGCATCGGCACGCTGGTGCCGGTCGGGAACCTGTATGTCGGGGCCAATTTCAAGGAAACCCAGATCGCCGGCATCCGGCCCGGCGCCCGCGTCTCGATCCGCGTCGACGCCTGGCCGGACGAAGTGCTGCACGGCACGGTCGCAAGCCTGACCGCCGGCACCGGGCAGGTGTTCAGCCTGCTGCCCGCCTCGAACGCCACCGGCAATTTCACCAAGGTCGTGCAGCGCGTGCCGGTGCGCATCGAGATCGACGCGCAAGACCGCGCCCGCCTGCCCCTGCGCCCGGGCATGTCGGTCATCGCCGAGGTCGATACCCGCAGCGGCGAGGACCGGCCGCTGATGCCCGCCCCCGCGCAGAGCATACCGGCCCCGGCGGCCGATCCCGGCGCGGCCGCCACCAGCGCGCTGGACGGCGCCGCCGTGGAAGGCATCCGGCAGGCCGCGCGGAACGGGGGCTGAGCCATGCCCGCCGACAGCACGGCGGCGCTTGCCCCGGACGGCCCGGTGCCGGCCGCACCCGATCAGGACCGCATCGACCCGCGCCGGCTGATCACCTTCCTGCTGATGGTGCTGGGCATGTTCATGGCGATCCTGGACATCCAGATCGTCTCGGCCTCGCTGTCCGAGATCCAGGCGGGGCTCGCGGCCTCCAGCGACGAGATCCCGTGGATCCAGACCTCATACCTGATCGCCGAGGTCATCATGATCCCGCTGTCGGGCTATCTGTCGCGGATGCTGTCGACGCGCTGGGTCTTCACCATCTCCTCGGGCGGGTTCACGGTGATGAGCCTGCTCTGCGGCCTGTCGAATTCGATGTCCGAGATGATCGTCTGGCGGGCGTTGCAGGGCTTCATCGGCGGGGCGATGATTCCGACGGTCTTTGCCTGCGCCTTCACCATCTTCCCGCGTTCCAAGATGCATATCGTCTCGCCGATGATCGGGCTGGTGGCGACGCTGGCGCCGACCGTGGGGCCGACGCTGGGCGGCTACCTGACCGAATACATGAGCTGGCACTGGCTGTTCTTCATCAACGTCATTCCCGGCATCGTCGTCACCACCGCCGCCTTCCTGCTGATCGACTTCGACAAGCCGGACCTGAGCCTGTTCCAGCGCTTCGACTGGTGGGGCTTCCTGGGCCTGGCGCTGCTGCTGGGGGCGATGGAATACGTGCTGGAAGAGGGCGCGGGCGACGACTGGTTCGCCGACGAGCTGATCGTCGCGATGACCGGGGTGATGATCGCCGGCGGCTTCCTGTTCTTCTGGCGCGCCTTCACCGCCGAGGAACCCATCGTGCGGCTGGACGCCTTTGCCGACCGCAACTTCACCATGGGCTCGGTCTTTTCCTTCGGGCTGGGGATCGGGCTTTACGGGTTGATCTACATCTTCCCGCTCTACCTCTCGGGGATCCGCGGCTACAATTCGCTGCAGATCGGCGAGGCGATGATGGTCTCGGGCATCGCCATGTTCCTGACCGCGCCGATTGCCGGGCGGCTGTCGCAAAGCGTCGATCCGCGGCTGATGATGGGTGCGGGCTTCGCGGTCTTCGCCTTCAGCTGCTGGATGATGACCGGGCTGACCGAGGATTGGGATTATTGGGAGATTTTCCTGCCGCAGATCCTGCGCGGGGTCTCGCTGATGATCTGCATGGTGCCGGTGTCGAACATCGCGCTGGGGATGCTGCCGCCCGAGAAGGTCAAGAACGCCTCGGGCCTGTTCAACCTGACCCGCAACCTGGGCGGCGCGGTCGGGCTGGCGCTGATCAACACCGTGCTGACCAACCGCGAGGATTTCCACTATGCCCGCATCGCCGAAAGCGTGACCGGCGGCAACGGCGCGGCGGATCAGGCGATGGGGATGCTGGAACAGGCCTATTCCGGCCTGGGCGAGGCGGCCGGCACGGCGGCGCTGGCCACGCTGACCGACATGGCGCGGCTGCAGGCGGTGGTGATGTCGCTTGCGGACATCTTCGTGCTGCTGACCGGGCTTTTCGCCTCGCTCGCCCTGCTGCTGTTCTTCGTGCAGAAGCCGGCGCCCGGCGCGGGCGGTGGCGGGCACTGACCGTCAGGACAGCAGCGCCCGCGACAGGGCCATCGCCAGCCCGGCCGCGGCGATGGCGAGCCCGCCGACGGCGCCGACGATCAGGCCCAGCCGGGACCCGCCCGCCCAGGCCGCGAGGATTGCCTTCGAGACGGTATTGACCGCCACCGCGATCAGGATGGCCTGCGCCGCGGTGTCGAGCCCCAGCGCCCCGCCGCCCATCCGCGCCATCGAGATCGAGACGGCATCGACATCGGCGATGCCGGAAATCGCCGCCACGATCAGCACGCCGATATCGCCGAGCCACTGCCGCAGCACCGCCGCGGCCAGCATCACCACGGCGATGAACCCGGCAAGCTTCAGCGCCGTTCCCAGCGCCAGCGGGTTGTCGATGGCAAGGACCGGCCGCGCCTCGTCCCCGGCGCGGCGCATCAAAAGCGCGGCCCCGCAGGCGCTCACCGCCGCCATGGCCACCAGCGGCGGCGCCAGCCCGGCCAGCAAGGCCGGCTGCAGCCCGATGGCGACCACGGCCACCCGCAGGATCATCACCAGCCCCGCCAGCAGGATCCCCGCGCTGAGCAGCCGGGCCGAATCCGGGCGATCCTTGCCCAGCCGCGCAAAGGCCAGCGTGGTCGCGGTCGACGAGGCCAGCCCGCCGGTCGCCGCCATCACCATGATGCCGCGCCTTTCCCCGAAGGCCCTGACCGCCATGTAGCCGGCAAAGGAGATCGCCGCGATCAGGATGGCCAGCAGCCAGATGCGATAGGGATTGATTGCGCCCCAGGGATCGACGGTGCGGTCGGGGATGACCGGCAGCAGCAGGAAGGACATCGCCGCCAGGGTCAGCACGGCGCGGATCTCGATCCAGCTCAGCATGGCGACCCAGCGGTGCAGGTGCTCGCGCAGCGCCAGCAGCAGGGTCATCGCCACCGCCGCCGCCACGGCCGGTCCCAGCGCGCCGGCGACGGCCAGCGCGCCAAGCAGGAAGACCAGCATCCCCGCCACGCAGGAAGTCGCGCTGACATCCTGATCAAGCCGCGATTCGAGCCATTGGAAGGCCGCGAAAACCGCCGAGAAGGCGCAGAACACCAGCCCGATCAGCAGCCCGCCGAACTGCGCCCCCAGCGCCCCGGTCACGCCGCCCAAGAGCCCGGCCAGCGCAAAGGTCCGCAGCCCGGCGGCGCGACGGTGATCCCGTTCCGCGCGCGTTTGCCAGCCGCGCTCCAGCCCGACGAGCAGGCCGATGGCCAGCGACACGGCAAGGCGGGTCAGGATATCGGTCTGCTCCATGCCGCCACTCTGCCACCGGCCCGGCCCCTGGGCCAGAGGCGAGCGCCGCGGCGGTTCAGCGCGGATATTCCATCTGCATCGCGACGACCCGCGCGGTCCGCGCGCCATGGCGCGCGGCGATGATCTGCAGGGCCTGGTCCAGCGCCTCGGCCGGTCTCTGGCCGGCAAATCCGTATCGCGGCTGCCGCTCGGGCCAGTCGGCCGCGGTGGTTTCGGGCAGCAGGCGGATGCCGTTCCGGCTTTCGACCGCCGCCGTCGAGGCGGCGAAGGTCACGGCCCGCGACCGATAGGTCCGCGACCAGGCATCGGCGACCAGCGCCAGCGCCACCTCGTCCAGGCCGGGGCGAAGCTCCAGCCCCATGCGCTCGCGCTTCCAGAAAGCCAGCCGGTTGCCCAGCACCGTCGCGGCAAATGGCCGGGTCAGGCCGAAGGCGGCGCTGGCGTGGGCGTTGGCGTGGCGGGCATCCCAATGCGCCAGCCCCAGGTCGCGGGCCACCGCCTCGGCCTTGGCGCGGCCAGCGATGGCCTCGACCAGCACCAGCATCATCGGCATCGAGGCGGTGATGCCGGTGGTCGTGGCCACGCGGCCGTCGATCACCATGCGGCGGTCGGGCACATAGGTGATCGAAGGGCTGCGGTCGAGCATCCGCTGCCGGTGATACCAATGCGTCGTCGCCCGCCTGCCGTCCAGCAGGCCGGCCGCGGCGACCACCTTGGCGCCGGCGCAGATGCCGATGACGGTCGCCCCGCCTGCCGCCTGCTGCCGCAGCCAGCCGATGACCGCCGGGTCGTCGTCGCGGCTCATGGCGGGAACGATGACGTAATCCGCGCCCTCGGGGTGGCGGGCGTCGAATTCCGCCAGCGTCGCGTCGGGCAGCGCCGCCAGTGCCGGATAAAGCCGCACCGGGCCTGGCCCGGTCGCCAGCATGACCACATCGGCAATCCCGGCGCGGCGCAGGACGCCGGCGGGCATCAGGTAGTCGGTGGTCTCGGTGGCGTCGTTCAGGCCGACGACCGCGATCAGCGGCCGCGGGCGTTTCGGAGGCTTCAGCGCCGCCAGCATCGCTTGGGCCTCGGCCTGCGGCACCGGCGGGGGCTGCAGGGCGGCCGGGCCCGGCGGCAGGCTGTAAAGCCAGCCGCCAAGACCCGCGAGGGGCAGCGCCAGAAGCACCAGGATGCCGATCATCACGCGCCGCATGGGCCTTCCCTCCCCTGCCTCGTCGTCAGCCGGAACGGATCTGCAGCGCGCCGGCCTTGTCGCGCGTCACCTCGACCTCGTGCCGGCGGCTGCCGATCATCACGCTGGCGCGGAAACCCGGCCAGTGCGAGGGCATGGCGGGCTCCACCTCCAGCCTGTCGCCACCCTTGATGCGCAGGCCCAGGATATGCTCGACCGCGACGCGGTGCAGCCAGCCGGCCGAGCCGGTATACCAGGTCCAGCCGGCGCGGCCGGTCTTTTCCTCGGCGCCATAGACATCGGCGGCGACCACATAGGGCTCGCCGCGATAGAGCTGCAGGGTGGCGGCGTCGCTGGCATGGGCGATCGGGTTCAGCAGCCGGAACACCCGCCAGGCATCGTCGGCGCGGCCGGCCATGCACAGCGCCTGCACCATCCAGATCGCGGCATGGGTATATTGCCCGCCATTCTCGCGCACGCCGGGCGGATAGCCCTTGATATAGCCGGGGTCCTGCGGCGCATCGGAAAAGGGCGGGGTGAACAGGCGCAAGAGCATGCCGTCCTCGTCCAGCAGATGCTCCAGCGCCGCGTCCAGCGCCGGGTTGCGGCGGTCCTTGCGGCCGGCGCCCGAGATCACCGACCAGCTTTGCGCGATGGAATCGATGCGGCATTCCTGCGACCGGGCCGAGCCCAGCGGCGTGCCGTCGTCATAGATCCCGCGCAGATACCAGCCGCCATCCCAGCCGTGCCGGTCCAGCGTCCGCGACAGCCGGGCGGCATGGGCGCGCCAGCGTTTCGCGCGCTCGGCCTCGCCCCGCGCCTCGGCCAGCGCCGCCATCATGGCGATGGTGCAAGCCAGGAACCAGCCCATCCAGATCGACTGGCCGCGCCCGGCCGCGCCGACGCGGTTCATGCCATCGTTCCAGTCGCCGCCCAGGAACAGCGGCAGGCCCTGTTCGCCGGTGCGCGCGATGGCCAGCTCCAGCGCCAGCGCGGCGTGTTCGTAAAGCGTCGCCGTGCGATCGCCGATCTCGGGCGTGTAGAAGGCATCGTGCTCGCCCGGCTCCAGCGCGCGGCCCAGGATGAAGGGCAAGGGCTCGTCCAGCACGGCGCGGTCGCCGGTGACCTCGACATAGCGCGCCAGCGCATGGCCCAGCCACACCACGTCGTCGGCGATCAGGGTGCGCACCCCCGCGCCGGTGCCGGGCAGCCACCAATGCTGCACGTCGCCTTCCGGGAACTGGCGCGAGCCGGCTTCCAGCAGCTGGGCGCGGGCCAGCGCCGGGTCATAGGCCAGCATGGCCGAGGTGTCCTGCAGCTGGTCGCGGAACCCATAGGCGCCCGAAGCCTGGTAGAAGGCCGACCGCGCCCGGATCCGGCAGGCGATGGCCTGATAGGGCAGCCAGCGGTTCACCATCAGGTCGAAGGCCGGGTCCGGGGTTTCCACCTGCAAGCGGCCGAAGATGTGCTGCCAGTGCTCGGTCTGGGCGGTGGCGGCCTGCCGGGCGGTCTCGGTCCGGCCGAGCAGCGGCGCGGCGGCCTCGCCGGCGGCCGCGGCCAGGCGAAAGGTGACGGTGCGGCTTTCGCCCGGCTCGATCTCGATGCGGGTTTCCAGCATCATCACCGGGTCGCCGTCATGGCGATGCACGAAACGGTGGCTGAGCGTCGAATCGAACCAGGCGGGCTGGCAGACATCGCGGTTGCGGCCCTGCCAGATCAGCCGCGAAAGGCAAAGCCCCGTAACCTCGGCATCCACCGACTGGATCATCCGCTGGCCGGCATAGTCGATGGAATAGGGGTTCTCGCATTGCACCGCGCGGGCCTCGGGCAGGTAGCGCAACTGCAGATAGGGCGCGGTCTTGGCGCGGGCGCCGCCCATCACCGGCTCGAGGAACTGCGCCACGTCCAGCGTCAGCCGCCGCGTGCCGCGATTGACCAGCCGCAGCCCGACGACCCGCAGCGGCGCGTCGGGGGTCAGGCTGTGCAGCGCGGTGATCTCCAGCTCGCCCGACCAGGCGGCGAACTCGGAAAAGCCGGCGCCGTGGCGGCATTGGTAAAGCGCCTCGCGCTGGCTCGACAGCGCCGCATAGGGCGTGTGGACGGCGCCGGTGCCGACGTCGCGGATCAGGATCCCCTCGCCCGGCGGGTTGCTGACCGCGTCGTTCGACCAGGGCGTCAGCTGGTGGTCGCGCGAATTGGCCGACCAGGAAAAGCCCGCCCCCTCGGCCGAGATGTGGAAGCCGAAATCGCTGCGGGCGACGACGTTGATCCAGGGGTTCGGCGTCGCCTGGCCGTGGCGCAGGCGCATGACGTAATTGCCCTGCGCGTCGAAGCCGCCGGTGCCGTTCCAGAACCGCAGCTCCTCGGCCGGGAAGTCGGGGCGCAGCGCCGGGCGCTGCAGCGGGTGCGGCGCCGGGCGGGTGATGCCGCGCCGCAGCTCGGCCGGCTCCAGCCGCTGGATCTGCTCGGCCAGGCTGCCGTTCTGGGCGTGGATCACCACCCGCGCCACGGCCAGCAGCGTGTCGCGGGTCTCGGCCGACAGGCCGTTGGCGTCGACGGCAAAGACCGAGGGCCGCGAATGCAGCAGCTGCATGCTGTGGCACAGGTTGTTCAGCGCCTCGTGCAGATGCGCGGCGTAGCTGACGCGCTGCTCGTTCAGGATCACCAGGTCGCAGTCGAGGCCGCGCATGCGCAGGTATTCCTGCATGCGGATCGCCTGGCGGGCCACCGGCAGCAGGTCGGGGTCGTTGATGCGCAGCACCATGATCGGATTGTCGCCCGAGACCGACATCGGCCACAGCGCCGATTGCGAGCCCATGGGGTGATCGGCCTGCGAACTCAGCGCCTCGTTGGGATAGACCAGCAGCGCGGCATAGCGACGGAACAGCGCCGCCTCCTCGGGGGTGATGTCGGCGTGATGCAGCTGCACCTGGCTGCGGGTCCAGGCCATCTGGTGCTCGTTCTCATAGGCGGCTTCGTCGCTCAGCCGGGCATGCGCCTCCTCCAGCGCCGCGCGGCTTGCGGCGGCCGCGGTCCAGAAGGTCACCACCGCCTCCTTGCCCGGGTCGATGGTCAGCCGCCGGGTCAGCGAGAAGATCGGATCCAGCGTATAGCTTTCCCCCGGCGCCAGCCCGGCCAGGACGCCCGGGTCGTCCAGCGCCTGCGGGGCGCGGATCGTGCGGCCGCGGCCGAGGAACAGCCGCCGATCGGTGGCCGCGCCGGCGGGCACCCCCGCTCCGGTCGCCATGTGCATCAGGTGGCGGTCGGGATCCTGCGGGTTGCGCTTGTTGCGGCGGGCGAAGATGCGGCCCTGGTCCGGCTGGGCCTCGGTGGCGACGAACATGCGCGAAAAGGCGGTATGGGCGCGGTCGGCATCGTTGTTGTCCAGCACGATCTCGCCATAGCTGGTCAGTTCGATCTGGCGCGGCCGGTCCGAGCTGTTGCGCAGCTTCACCCGGGCGCCGCGCGCGTCCAGGTCGTCGGAGAGGATCACCTCGGTCTCGCAGAAGACGCCCTCGCCGTTGGCGATGAAATTGGCCTTGTAGTCGAACAGGCGCGCGGAATAGGCGATGCCGGGATCGAAGCCCGGCGCCGCCGTCGCCGACCACCAGCGCCCCGAGCCGGCATCGCGGATGAACAGGAACTCGCCCCAGGCATCCGCCGCCGGATCGGGTCGCCAGCGGGTGATGGCGGTGCCGTCCAGCCGCAGCCGGCCGCCGCCGCTGGCATCGAGCAGCATCGACAGCCGGCCGTTCGACATGACCGCGACGGTATGCGGGGCCGCGGCGGCATCCGCGACCTCGACGATCTCGGTCTGGCCCAGTTCGGACGGGCCGGGCAGACGCCGCGCCACCCGCTCGCGCCGCAGGGGCGAGACCTCGCGCGGGGTCTTCTGCTGCAGAAGCGTCGAGACGCTTTCGATCACCGGGTCGGCGTTGAAGCGGTCGCGATGCAGCCCGTCCATCAGGCAATTGGCGATGGCCAGCAGGCTCATGCCTTGGTGATGCGCCATGACGCTGCGTACCACGGCGCATTTGCGTCCCTCGGGCAAGCGCGAGGGGGTGAAGTCCACCGCGTCGAAAAAGCCGTATTCGCCGCGCGCGCCCAGCCGGGCCAGCCGGCGCAGGTTCTTCAGCGCGCTGCGCGGGCGGAAGGCGGCGGCGATGAAGCTGGCATAGGGCGCCACCACCTGGTCGTCGCGCAGCCAGCGCCGCAGCGCCAGTTCCGGTACGCCGAAGGCGTAATACTGATAGTTCATCTGCGCGTCGCGGGCGTTGTAGGCGCTTTCCGACACGCCCCAGGGCCGGCCGGCGCGCCAGCCGTCGCGGATCTGCGCCTCGACCGCCACGTCGCAGGAGCTGTAGAGGATCGAGCCCGGCGGCTCGTCCATCACCAGCGGCGCCATCAGGTATTCGAACATCGAGCCCGACCAGCTGACCAGGGTCGAGCCGTAGGGCATGGCGGTCATCGGCCGCCCGAGCCGGTTCCAGTGCTCGGTCGGCAGGTCGCCCTTGGCGATGGCGAACAGCGAGGCGAGCCGCGCCTCGGAAGCCAGCAGGTCGTAGAAGGACTGGTCCAGCGTGCCTTCGGCGCAATTGTAGCCGATGGCGAGCAGCTGGCGCTCGGGGTCGTAGAGGAACGCGAAATCCATCTGGAAGGCGAAGGCGCGGGCGCGCTCGGCCAGCGCCGCCATGCGCCGGGCCGCGACGGCGACCTCGTCGGGGTCGATGCGGCCCAGCCCCTCCATCTCGTCGCAGGTGCCGACCAAGCGGCTGGCCCACCAGTCCAGCTCGCGCGCGGCGGCGGTCGGCACCTCGGTCACCAGGCCCTGGATCAGCAGCTGCAGGTTGGCGGCGGCGCGGGCATAGCTTTGCACGTGCAGCGGCGCCAGATGCGGCGCGTCGGCACGGGCCATGCTGCGCCACAGCCCGGTGATGCGTTCGTCGATGCGGTCGCGCAGCGGGTTCAGGCTGCGCCGCTCGCGCGGGATCGCCGCGTGCAGCCGGCGCATCAGCGACAGGATGTCCACGGCGCCCGTCAGTTCGGGCAGCAGATACAAGGCCGGGTTGCGCGCCCATTCCTTCAGCGTCGAGGACAGGGTGATCAGCTGCCCGGCCAGATTGCCGCTGTCCACCGCCGAGATGTAGCGCGTGCCCAAGGGCTCCAGCGTGTCGGTGGCATACCAGTTGTAGAGATGGCCGCGATGCCGCTCCAGCCGCTCGATGGTCGCAAGCGTCGCCTCGATGCGGTCGAGCGCCTCGCCCAGGGTGATCCAGCGGAACTCGTGCGCGGTCACGGTCGAGAGCAGGTAAAGCCCGATATTGGTCGGCGAGGTGCGCTCGGCCAGCTTGGGCTGCGGATCGTCCTGGTAGTTGTCGGGCGGCAGGTGGTGGGTGCGCGCGGTCACGAAGGTCTCGAAGAAGCGCCAGATCAGCCGCGCCTCGGCCCGCCATTCCAGCTGCTCGTCGCCGGTCAGGGCGCGCGCGCCCTCGTGCTTGATCGGGCGGGCGCTGACCCAGGCGATCAGCGGCGCCCCCAGCCACAGCGCGCCCAGAGCCAGGGCCGGGGCCAGGTTCTCGGGGTGCAGCAGCGCCACCAGCCCCACGAAGCCCAGCCCCAGGGCCAGCCCGCCGCGCATCAGCGCCAGATAGCCCAAGGGCGTCTCGTGCCCGCGGGTGGCGACGGCATCGGTCGTGGTCCATTCCAGCAGGCCGCGCCGCGACAGGTAGACCCGGCACAGGCTGCGCACCGTGGCATCGACCATGCTCCAGGCCATCTGCGGCAGCAGCGTCAACCGCATCATGAAGGCCATGACCTGGTCGATCAGCTCGTTGCCGATGACCATCATGTGGCGCAGCGGCGCCACCCCGGACTGCCGTGGCATCAGCCCCATCAGCCAGCCCAGGAGCTGCGACAGTCCGACCGAGACGCCCAGCAGCCCCAGCCAGAACATCGCATCGGCATGGGGCAGGCCGATCAGCGCCACCAGCGCCGCCAGCATCAGCCCCACCGGCAAGAGGCTGCGGCGCAGGTTGTCGACGATGCGGAACCGCGCCAGCGTGTCCAGCCCGTTGCGCAGGTCCAGCAGATAGGGCAGCAGCTGCCAGTCGCCGCGCGCCCAGCGGTGCTGGCGCGACAGGTCCACGTCGAAGCGCTTGGGATATTCCTCGATGAAGTTCACGTCGGTCGCCAGCGCCGCGCGCAGCCAGGCGCCCTCGATCAGGTCGTGGCTCAGCACCGTGTTCTCGCGGATGCCGTCCTGGGCGGCGGCGATGAAGGCGTCGACGTCATAGATGCCCTTGCCGGTATAGGTGCCCTGGTCGAACAGGTCCTGATACAGGTCCGAGACGGTGAAGACATAGGGGTCCAGCCCCTTGTCCTGCGACAGGATGCGCTGGAAGGGCGAGGTCTGGCTGCCATGCTTCAGAAGCGAGGTCACGCGCGGCTGGATCAGCCCGTGGCCGCGGATGATGCGCTGCCGGGCCGGGTCATAGACCGGGCGGTTGACCGGATGCGCCATCATGCCGACCAGCATGCGCACGGTGTCGCGCGGCATGCGGGTGTCGGCGTCCAGCGTCACCACATAGCGGATGCCCTCGGGCGGGCGCGGGCCGGTATCGACGAAGCTGGTGTCGCGGCTGCCGCGCAGCAGCGCGTTCAGCTCGACCAGCTTGCCGCGCTTGCGCTCCCAGCCCATCCAGACGCCCTCGGTCTCGTTCCATTGCCGGCGGCGGTGCAGCAGGTAGAAGCGCTGCCCGGTATGGGCATAGCGCTCGGACAGCGCGGCGATGCCCTGGCGGGCATAGGCCAGCAGCTCGGCGTCCCGGGGCGTCGCCTCATCG
Source organism: Paracoccus binzhouensis (assembly GCF_016446475.1). Classification (GTDB taxonomy): domain Bacteria; phylum Pseudomonadota; class Alphaproteobacteria; order Rhodobacterales; family Rhodobacteraceae; genus Paracoccus; species Paracoccus binzhouensis. Next base: position 17,803 of record NZ_JAEHFP010000037.1, read on the forward strand.
GCCGCGTCGGTGAAATCGGTCAGCAGCGCAAAGCTCAGCGCCGGATCCGGGTTGGCAAGGCAATGCACCTCGAGATTGCTGAGCAGGTCGTCGATGGTGTCCAGGCTGGTCAACAGGCAGGGGACCGCCACGAGCGTCGCATGTTCGGGCGGGATGCCGTCCCTGAACCCGTAGGCAGGCAGTTGCGAAGGCGCGATCAGCCGGCTGGCGACGAAGCGCAGCAGTGCCAGCGAGGCGTCAAGGAAGGGCGCCAGCGACAGCAGGATCAGCGTCGCGGCCAGGAACCCCCCGGTCTGCGAGGGCACATAGGCCAGGCACAGCCCCAGGGCCAGCGCCATCAACCCCGCCAGCGGCACCACCAGGGCAAGGACGCCCTGGCGGCGCACCAGCCGGGCCAGCCGCTCGCGCCAGACCGGGCGATAGCCGCACTCGGCCTCGAAGCGGGCCGCGTCGTCGCCCAGCAGCACGACCGAGGTGGGGATGCCGCGCCGTCCCGCCGTCGCCAGCGCCCGTTCGGCCACCTCGGGCTCGGACAGGTCGGAATGGCGCGCGATCATCTCGATGCGGTTGCGGATGGCGTTACGGGTCTGCGGGGCCAGGCGCCGGTGGTCGGGATCCTCGCGCAGGATCGCCTCGGTGCGGCTGGTGGCCTCGAACCATTCGCGCCAGTTGATCTCGTCCAGGCGCTTCAGCGCCCGGATGACATGCGCGGCGGTGACGTTGTTGGCGGTCTGGCGCAGCTGCTCGCCGGTCATCATCTGCTCGGCGGTATGGCCCTGCGCCTCGAGCCGCCGGGCCAGCTCGGCGGTGATGGCATGGGTGCGGTCCAGCCCGGCATGGATGCGATAGATCACATGCGCCACGAAGGCCGGATTCTGCAGCGCGGCGCCGGGCACCACCAGGTCGAAATCCGCCGGGCCGGGATCGTCCTTGGCCATCAGCCGGTCCATGGCGGCATTGGCCTCGCGCCGGCCGCGGCGGGCCTGCTCGGCCTCCTCGCTCAGCCGCAGCATCCGCAACAGCAGCGCATAGCGCAGCATCGAGGGCAGCGACCAGAGTTCGCCGATGGTCAGCCAGTCCACCTGCTGGGCACCGGCGATGAAATCGGCGAAGCTGCGCTCGCGCAGGTCGCCGTCGGTCATGGCGACATAGTCCCAGGCCAGCGCCAGCACCCGCGGGATCGGCTCGGCCGCCGGCCGGAAACGGCCGCGCGGCAGCGAGCGCAGGAAGTCCGGGCGCAGGTCGCGATGCAGGTGGCGATAGGTCTCGGCGATGGTGTGGTAATTGTCCAGCAGCCAATGCGTGCCGGTGGTGATGTGCTCGTCCTCGGCCTCGGCCCGCAGCGCGGCCTGGTAAAGCATGCGCTGGTCGCTGTCGGCCTGCTTCAGGTCGAAGCGCGCGGCGCGCTCGTCGAAATGCGCCGCCTGCAGCGCCCCCCGCTGCAGCACCGCCCGCCCGGCCGCCTCGAAGACCGAGGCGGCGGTCATCCCGGCCCGGCCGCCCTCCTGCGCCGCGCTTCCGCCCCCGTCTGGCTGCATGGCTCCGCTCTCCCCTTCCCGGCCTTCCCCATGAAAGGGCCGCGGCGGGGCAGAGGTTCCCAAAAACCCGCACCGGCGCGGCGGGTGTCGGCGGGCGGCGGAAGCGGGCGGATCAGGAACCGTCAGGCGCGGACATCTTTCACCCCCTGCCCGGTCGCATCATCGGACCGGGACCGGCGGACATAGGGCAAAGGAGCACCGGCATGAACGCGACCCTTTCTCTGGTCGGTCCTGACGTGTTCGTCCTGTTCATCGCCGCCGCCGCAGGGATCAGACAGACGGGACGGCCCGCGCCCTCGACAGGCCCCGCCCCGGCGGCTAGACTGCCGCCATGACCCGCTGCTTTCCCTCCTGCAGGAGCCGGCGCCATGCCGGTGTGCTGCTGACGCGCGCCCTGCCCCGGGCAGAGGCGTCGCCGCGCTGACCTCGCGCCCGGGGTGCCCCCGATCCAGCCATCCCCCCTCGCCCCAACGGCCGCATTCCGGCCGGGGCGCCGCATGACATTGCCCGAAGGAGCCGACATGGCCAGAACATCGCGACCGCCGGTCATCATCGCCAGCGAGACGCTCGACCGGCTGGAACGCCTTGCCGAGGCGGCGATGGCGCGCAATCCCGCGCTTGCCGAGCGGCTGCTGACCGAACTGGCCCGCGCCCGCACCCTGCCGCAGGCGCGTATGCCCGCGGACGCGGCCGGCATCGGCAGCGCCGTCACCTTTCGCGACGAGAGCACCGGGCGCGAGCAGAGCGTGGTGCTGGCCTGGCCCGAGGATGCCGACATCGCCGCGGGCCGCGCCTCGGTTCTGACGCCCATCGGGGTGGCGCTGATCGGGCTGCGGACCGGCGCCCGCTTCACCTGGGAGACCCGCGCGGGCGAGACGCGCGAACTGACCGTGCTGGCCGTCGGCCCGGCCGCCTGGGCGGGGCGGCGGGCGATGACAACCAGCTGATCGGCGGCCGGATAGACGCCTTCCATCGCATCGACCTGGCCATCACATCGACCTGGCCAGCGCCATGCCGGAACAGCTCGGGACGCGCCGGGCGCTGACCCGGCGGCATGCGGCATTTTCGGCGCGGCGCCTCGCCGGCATGGCGGCTATGGTAGGGCTGCGCATCGATTCGCGCCGCCGTCCTGAACGCGGAGGTTGTCCATGGCAAGCAAGGCAAGATCCTGGTGGGGCGTGGCCGCCGCCGCGGCGGTGCTGGGCGTCATCGGCTGGCTGGCCTGGCAGGGCCTCGCGCGCGAGGACCAGCTTGTCGGCATTGCCTCGGGCAACGGTCGGATCGAGGCGACCGAGATCGACATCTCGGCCCTGTCCGCCGGCCGCATCGCCCGCATCCATGCCGCCGAGGGCCAGGTGGTCCGCAAGGGCGAGGTTCTGGTGCAGATGGACACCTTGCAGCTCGACGCGCAGAAGCGGCAGGCCGAGGCGCAGCTGCGCCGCGCCCGCATCGGGGTTCAGACCGCGCAAAGTCTGGTGACCCAGGCCGAGGCGCAGCACAAGGCCGCGGTCGCGGCAGTCGAGCAGGCGCGGGCGGCGGCGGATGCGGCCGCGGCCCGGCTGGCGCGCACCGAAAGCCTGGCGCGCAGCAACGTCGCCTCGCAGCAGCTGCTGGACGACGTGCGTGCCTCGGCGCGCGAGACGCAGGCGGCGCTGGCCTCGGCCGAGGCGAACCTGGCCGCAGCCGAGGCCGGAATCGGCGCCGCCCGCGCCCAGGTCGTCGATGCCGAGGCGGCGGTGGACGCGGCCCGGGCGGCGATCGAGGCCATCGAGGTGCAGATCGGCGACGCGACGCTGGAATCGCCGCGCGACGGCCGGGTGCAATACCTGATCGCGCAGGAAGGCGAGATCGTCGCCGCGGGCGGGCGCATCCTGAGCCTGGTCGATCTTGAGGATGTCTACATGACCTTCTTCCTGCCCACCGCGCAGGCCGGTCGGGTCGAGGTCGGGGCCGAGGCACGGCTGGTCATGGACGCCGCCCCGCAATCCGTCATCCCGGCGCGCATCTCTTACGTGGCGGACGTGGCGCAGTTCACCCCCAAGACCGTCGAGACCGCCGAGGAGCGCGAGAAGCTGATGTTCCGCGTCCGCGCCCAGGTCGATCCCGGCCTGCTGCGCAAATACAGCAATTACGTCAAGACCGGCCTGCCCGGCACCGCCTATGTCCGCATCGACGCTGAGGCGGGCTGGCCCGACAGCCTGTCCAACCTGGTAGAATGACTCCCCCGCCCGATCCGCCCGACGCCCCGCCCGATACTCCGCCCGTGGCCGAGCTTTCCGGCGTCTCGCTGCGCTATCGCAAGGCGGTGGCGCTGGACGGGGTGACGCTGGCCGTTCCCGCCGGGCGGATGGTCGGGCTGATCGGGCCGGACGGCGTCGGCAAGTCCAGCCTGCTGTCGCTGGCCGCCGGGGCGCGGGCGATCCAGCAGGGCCGGGTCCGGGTGCTGGGCGGCGACATGGCCAGCGCCCGCCACCGCGCCCGCATCTGCCCGCGCATCGCCTATATGCCGCAGGGGCTGGGCCGGAACCTCTATCCGACGCTGTCGGTGGCCGAGAACCTGGATTTCTTCGGCCGGCTTTTCGGCCACGGCCCGGCCGAGCGCGCGCGCCGCATCGACGCGCTGCTGGCCGCGACCGGCATGTCGCCGTTCCGCGACCGTCCCGCCGCCAAGCTTTCGGGCGGGATGAAGCAGAAGCTGGGCCTGTGCTGCGCGCTGATCCACGACCCGGACCTGCTGATCCTGGACGAGCCGACCACCGGCGTCGATCCGCTGTCCCGCCGCCAGTTCTGGGAGCTGATCGGCCGCATCCGCCGCGACCGCCCCGGCATGAGCGTCATCACCGCCACCGCCTATATGGAGGAGGCCGCAGGCTTCGACTGGCTGGTGGCGATGGATGCGGGCCGGGTGCTGGCCACCGGCAGCCCGGCCGAGCTGCTGGAACGTACCGGGGCCGAGGATCTGGACCGCGCCTTCATCGCGCTTTTGCCCGACAGCGAAAGGCGGGGGCACCAGCCGGTCCGCATTCCGCCGCGCCGGGCCGCGGACGGCGAGACCGCCATCGAGGCGCGGCACCTGACCATGCGCTTCGGCGATTTCACCGCCGTCGACGATGTCAGCTTCCGCATCGGCAAGGGCGAGATCTTCGGCTTTCTCGGCTCGAACGGCTGCGGCAAGACCACGACGATGAAGATGCTGACCGGCCTGCTCGAACCCAGCGAGGGCACGGCGCGGCTGTTCGGGATCGAGGTGGATCCGTCCGACATGGCGGTGCGCCGCCGGGTCGGCTTCATGAGCCAGTCCTTCTCGCTTTATTCCGAGCTGACGGTGCGGCAGAACCTCGACCTGCACGCGCGGCTGTTCGGCATGGAGGCGGGTCAGGTCGCCGACCGCGTCCGCAAAATGATCGAGCGTTTCGGGCTTGAGGCCGTGGCGGACGACCTGCCCGACGCCCTGCCGCTCGGCATCCGCCAGCGCCTGTCGCTGGCCGTGGCGATGATCCACGGTCCCGAGATCCTGATCCTGGACGAGCCGACCTCGGGCGTCGATCCGGTGGCGCGCGACGCCTTCTGGCGCATGCTGGGCGAGCTGTCGCGCCAGGACGGGGTGACGATCTTCGTCTCGACCCATTTCATGAACGAGGCCGAGCTTTGCGACCGCATCTCGCTGATGCATGCCGGCCGGGTGCTGGTCAGCGACACGGCCGAGGCAATCAGGCAATCCAAGGGCGCGGCGACGCTGGACGACGCCTTCGTCGCCTATCTGCAAGAGGCGATCGGCGACGAGCCCGCCCCCGCCCCGCTTGCCGAAACCGCCGAGACGGCGGCCCGGACCGGCGGCTGGTTCAGCCTGCGGCGGATGCTGAGCTATTCCCGGCTGGAATCGCTGCAACTCCGCCGCGATCCGATCCGGCTGACGCTGGCGCTGCTGGGCAGCCTGATCCTGATGTTCGTCATCGGCTACGGCATCAACATGGATGTCGAGGACCTGAGCTTCGCCGTGCTCGACCGCGACCAGACCACGACTTCGCGCGACTATGTGCTGGACATCGCCGGCTCGCGCTATTTCACCGAAACCGCGCCGCTGGCGGATTACGGGCAGATGGACGCGCGCATGCGCAGCGGCCAGCTGGCCTTGGCCATCGAGATCCCGCCCGGCTTTGCCCGGGACGTGGCGCGCGGCGGCGCGGTGCAGGTCGGCGCCTGGATCGACGGCGCCAACCCGACGCGGGCCGAAACCGTGCGCGGCTATGTCCAGGGCATGCATGCCGACTGGATCATGCGCAAGACGCGCGAGGCGCAGGGCGATGCCGCCGTGCAGGGCAGTTTCGAGCTGGTGACGCGGTTTCGCTACAACCCGGACGTGAAAAGCCTGGTCGCCATGGTGCCGGCGGTGATCCCGCTGCTTCTGCTGCTGATCCCGGCGGTGCTGACCACGCTGAGCGTGGTGCGGGAAAAGGAGCTGGGCTCGATCATCAACTTCTACGTGACGCCCGTCACCCGGCTGGAATTCCTGATCGGCAAGCAACTGCCCTATGTGGCGCTGGCCATGCTGAACTTTGCGCTGATGACGGCTTTCGCGGTCTTCGCGTTCCGCGTGCCGCTGACCGGCAGCCTGGCGGCGCTGGCGCTGGCGGCGGCGCTTTACGTCACCGCCACCACGGCCATGGGCCTGCTGATCTCGTCCTTCATGCGCAGCCAGGCGGCGGCGCTGTTCGCGACCGTGCTGCTGACCATGATCCCGGGCGCGCAATATTCCGGGCTGCTGGACCCGGTTTCCTCGCTGCAGGGCGTCGGCCGCGCCATCGGCGAGGTCTATCCGACGACGCATTTCATCATCGCCTCGCGCGGGGCCTTCTCCAAGGGGCTGGGCTTCGACGACATGGGCATGGCCTTCGCGGCGCTGGCAGCGGCCGTTCCGATCATCCTGGGGCTCAGCGCCCTGTTGCTGAGGAAGCAGGCGAAATGAGGCTGCGCAACGTCTGGAACCTGGGCATCAAGGAGCTGCGCGGGCTGTGGCGCGACCCGGCCATGCTGCTGCTGATCGTCTACGCCTTCTCGCTGTCGATCTATACCGAGTCGAAGGCGATGCCGGAAAGCCTGTCCAACGCCGCCATCGCCGTGGTGGACGAGGACCGCTCGACCCTGTCCCGACGCATCGTCTCGGCTTTCACCCCGCCCTATTTCGGCACGCCGCGGCTGATCACCACCACCGAGATGGACCGGCGCATGGACGAGGGGCTGGACACGTTCGCGCTGGACATCCCGCCCGATTTCCAGCGCGACCTGCTGGCCGGCCGCCACCCGGCAATCCAGCTGAACGTCGATGCCACCCGGATGAGCCAGGCCTTCACCGGCAGCGGCTATGTCCAGCAGATCGTCAGCGCCGAGGTCCAGGAGTTCACGGCCGGCCACCGCGAGCAAGCCGCCCTGCCGGTCGAACTGGCGCTGCGGGCGCGCTACAACCCGGCGCTGGACGCAAGCTGGTTCGGCGCGATCAACAGCGTCATCGACGCCGTGACCATGCTGTCGATCATCCTGACCGGCGCCGCCCTGATCCGCGAAAAGGAGCACGGCACCGTCGAGCACCTGCTGGTCATGCCGGTAACGGCGGCCGAGATCATGCTGTCCAAGATCTGGTCCATGGGCCTTGTCGTGCTGCTGGCCTCCAGCTTCGCGATCACCGTGGTGGTGCAGATGGCCTTGCAGGTGCCGGTCGCGGGTTCGGTGCCGCTGTTCATCGCCGCGGCGGCGCTGATGCTGTTCGCCACCACCTCGATGGGCATCTTCCTGGCCACGGTGGCCGGGTCGATGCCGCAATTCGGGCTGCTGCTGATGCTGGTGCTGTTCCCGCTGCAGATGCTGTCCGGCGGCATGACCCCGCGCGAAAGCATGCCCGACATCATCCAGGCGCTGATGTCGCTGGCGCCCAACACGCATTTCGTCATCCTGTCGCAGGGCATCCTGTTCCGCGGCGCCGGGCTGGGGGTGGTCTGGCCGCAATTCCTGGCGCTGGCGGTGATCGGCGGCGCGCTGTTCTGGCTGGCGCTGCGGCAGTTCCGCCGCTTCCTTGCCTGACCGCCGCCTTAGCGGTCCTGCATCCCCTTGCCGGCCAGGATGCGCGGCGCGGCCTTCTCGATGCGTGCGGCGCGGGTCGCCGATTGCTTGGCCTGCGAGAAATGCAGCACCCAGCCACGCCTGCGGCCCGGCGTCAGCGCCTCGAAGGCGGTCCTGAATTCGGCATCGCCGTCCAGCCGCGCCACCAGTTCCTCGGGGTAATCCAGGTCGTCCTTGGGGAAATCGACCTTCAGCCCGGCCTTCTCGATCTCGATGGCCTCCTCGATATAGGCGCGCAGCACCGGCGCCAGCGTCCTGACCCGCGCCGGATCGGTGAAGTCGATGGTGCGGGACGAGCGCGAGTTCTCGCCCGGCGCTTCCAGGATGCCTTCGGGATCCTTCAGCAGCACGCCCTTGAAGAAGCCCAGCGTCGCGCGGTCCTTGAAGCCCCAGATGATCGCGACATTGTGGCCCTCCCAGGTATAGACCGGCGAACGCCACTTGAATTCCTCGGTCAGGGGGCTGGCCAGCAGGATGGCGCGCAGGGCCTCCAGCTCCTCCCGCCAGTCGGTCAGCTTGTCGAACAGCGCATCGACCTTGGTGTGCTTGTCGGGCATCGTCGGCTTCCTCGGGTCCGTTTCCTTGGCTGGTCGGCGGCAATTTTGGCGCGGCGGGGCCGGCCTGTCGAGAGGCAGCGGCGGAACCCCGCGCAGGGCAGGCCGCGACAGCGCGGCCGGATCGCGCTATCATGCCCACGATCAGGAGGTGGCGGGATGCCCGGGAAATTCGCGATCGGCGATCATGTCAGCTGGAATTCCGAGGCCGGCCGCGTCTCGGGCACGATCATCGCCATCCATACCAGGGATTTCGACTACAAGGGGCACCGGCATCGCGCCTCTGAAGACGAACCGCAATACGAGATCAAAAGCGACAGGACCGATCACATCGCCGCGCACAAGGGCAGCGCGCTGGATCCTGCCTGATCATTCCGGCGGCAACAGTCCCGGCACGAAACGGCGGCGCGAGACGCCCGCGCCGCCCGGGGTCAGCCGATCAATAGGGGCTGTCCTCGAAATAGAACTTCTCGGCGTTCTCGGGCGTGATCAGCTCCGAGGCCAGGATGAACTCGCCGCTCATCGGCGCCGCGCCGGTCAGGCCAAGCGCGGTCATCTCGATCGCGGTCGAGATCATCGAGGGCGGATAGGTCACGTTCACCGGCACCGTCTTGTCGCCCTTGCGGATGCGGTCCACCATCTCCTTCATGCCGGCGCCGCCGACGACGATCATCTCGCCCTCGCGCCCGGCCTGCTCGATGGCGGCCAGCGCACCGACCGCCTGGTCGTCGTCGGCCGCCCAGACCGCGTCGATTTCCGGGAAGCGCGACAGGTAGTCCTGCATCAGGTTGAAGGCGTTGTCGCGGTTCCAGTTCGCATGGTCCATCGCCAGGACCTCGATGCCCGAGCCCTCCAGCGCCGCCTGGAAGCCCGCCACCCGCTCGTTGTCCACGGTCGAGGCGATGCCGCGCATCACCACCACCTTGGCGCCGTCCTCCAGCGTGTCGGCGAAATACTTGCCGGCGGTGCGGCCGAAGCTGTCATTGTCGCCAGCGACATACAGGTTCTCGATGCCCTCCTGGCTCAGGCCGCGGTCCACCACCGTCACCCAGACGCCGCTTTCGGCGATGCGCTGCACCGGCGCGGTCAGCGGCTCGGATTCGAAGGGCAGCACCACCAGCGCGTCGATGTTGCGCGTGGCCACCATGTCCTCGAGGTCCGAGACCTGCTGGCCCGGGTCCGAGGTGGTGGTCAGCACGAAATCCAGCTCGGGATTGGCGGCCTTGAGCCGCTCGACGGTGCGCTCGGCATGGAAGTTCAGCGCCCCCGCCCAGCCATGCGTCGCGGCCGGAATCGAGATGCCGATGGTCTCGGCCAGCGCCGGCCCGGCATATAGGCCGATCAGCGCCGTGCCGGCGATCAGGGTCTTCTTCATGATGGTTATCCCTCCCTCAGGTTAAGTTCAGCGGGCCGCGCCGGTATCGCGCTGCAGCACGACCGCAAGGATGATGACGACGCCCTGGATGGCCCCGTTCAGATAGGGGCTGACGAAGTCGGTCAGGTTCAGCAGGTTGCCGATCAGCGACAGGATCAGCACGCCGACCACGGTGCCCCAGACCCGGCCGAAGCCGCCCTTCAGCAATGTGCCGCCGATGATCACCGCCGCGATCGCCTCCAGCTCCCACAACAGGCCGGTGGTGGCCGAGGCCGAGCCGAGCCGCGGCACATACATCACCACCGCGATCCCGACCAGCAGGCCCAGGATCACATAGGTGGCCAGCTTGACCCGCGTCACCGCGACCGAGGAATAGCGCGCCACCTTCTCGTTCGAGCCGATGGCGGCGCAATGCCGGCCGAAGGCGGTGTGGCGCATGACCACCTCGCCCAGCACCGCCAGCAGGGCGAAGACGATGATCGGCCAGCTGACGCCGAACAGCCCGCCGTAATAGACCGGGCGGTAAAGCTCGCGCAGCTCGTAGCCCAGCGACAGCGTGCCGCCATCGGCCAGCCAGGTGACCAGGCTGCGATAGATGCCCATGGTGCCCAGCGTCAGGATGAAGGCCTCGATCCCCGCCCGGGTGATCAGGATGCCGTTGATGAACCCGGCCGCCAGCCCGGACAGCAGCGCCAGGGCGATGCCCAGCAGCAGCACCGGCAGCCCGGCCATGCTGCCGGCCAGCGCGTTCATCACCAGGATCGCCAGCCCGGCGACGAAGGCCGCCATCGAGCCCACCGACAGGTCGAGCCCGCCCGCCGTGATCACGAAGGTCATGCCGATGGCGATGATGCCGATGAAGGCCGACCGCGCCAGCACGTTGGTGATGTTGGCATAGCTGAGGAAATTCGGGTTCAGCGCCATGCCGATCAGCACCAGCGCCACCAGCGCCACCAGCGGGCCGATCACCCGCAGGTCCGGTCTGCGGGCGCCCCTCGCCCGGTTTTTCGAGATGCTGGCCGTGCCGCTCATGCCGCATTGTCCCTTGCTGTCTGCTCCATGCCCATCGCCAGGCGGACGATGCCGCCCTCGGTAACCGCCTCGCCGGCCAGCTCGCCCGCCTTCCGGCCGGCATGCATGACGACCACCCGGCTGGCGAGGCCGATCAGCTCGGGCATCTCGGACGAAATGACGATGATGCTGCGGCCCTCGGCCGCCAGCCCGGCGATCAGGCCGTAGATCTGCTGCTTGGTGCCGATGTCGATGCCGCGCGTCGGCTCGTCGATGATGATGACGTCCGGGTCGCTCAGCAGGGTCTTGGCCAGCAGCAGCTTCTGCTGGTTGCCGCCCGACAGGTTGCCCACCGCCATGCCGCGCTGGGGCGCGCGGATGGCGAAATCGGCGATGGCCTTGTCCAGCGCCGCCTCTTCGCGCCTGCGGTCGATCAGCGGCCAGCCGAAGGTTTCCAGCAAGGGCAGGGTCAGGTTCTCGCGCAGGGATTTTTCCAGCAGCAGGCCGGCACCCTTGCGGTCCTCGGTCAGGTAGACCAGCCCGGCCCGCATCGCCTCGGCGACTCGCTCGGGCGCCAGCTCGCGGCCCTTCAGCCGCACCGTGCCGCTGCGCGGGCGCAAGCCGACGATGGCCTCGGCCAGCTCGGTCCGGCCGGACCCCACCAGCCCGCCGATGCCCAGCACCTCGCCACGCCGCAGGGTCAGGCTGACGTCCTCGACAAGGCCGGGCACGGCCAGGTCCTCGACCTCCAGCACCGGCTCGGCGCCGCCGGCGGCCTTGGCGGGATAAAGGTCCGACAGCTCGCGCCCGACCATGGCGGCGGCCATGTCGTCCTGGGTCAGCCCGGCGGCCGGATCGGATCGCACCATGGTCCCGTCGCGCAGCACCGTCACCCGGTCGGCGATGCGGCTGACCTCGCCCAGCTTGTGCGAGGTGTAAAGGATCGCCACGCCCTCGGCCCGCAGCCGCTCGATCTGGCGAAACAGCACCTCGGTCTCGCGCTCGGTCAGCACGGCGGTCGGCTCGTCCATGATCAGCACCCGCGCCTTGCGCGACAGCGCCTTGGCGATCTCGACCATCTGCTTGTCGGGGACCGAGATGCGCCGGACCGGCTCGGCCGGATCGACGCGGCATTCCAGGCTGGCCAGCAGCTCGGCGGTGCGGGCGCGCATGGCCTTGTGGTCCAGCAACCAGCCCCGCTTCAGCTCGCGGCCCAGGAAGACGTTCTGGTCGACGGCAAGATGCTCGGCCAGGTTGAACTCCTGGTGGATCATGATGATGCCCAGGTCCTCGGCCTGGTCCGAGCCGGCAAAGCGGATCGGCGTTCCGTCCAGCAGCACCTCGCCCCCGGTCGGGTCGAGATAGCCCGCGAGGATCTTCATGGCGGTGGACTTGCCGGCACCGTTCTCGCCGATCAGGGCATGGACCTCGCCAGGATGCAGGGCGAAATCGACGCCATGCAGCACCTCGATGGGGCCGAAGGACCTGGTCACGCCGCGCAGGGCCAGGATCGGGGCGGTCACGGCATCACCTCGACGAAGGCCGCGTCCTGGGCGTGCGAGCGGATGCAGGCGTCGATGAAGCAGAGCCCCTCCAGCCCGTCCTCGATCCCCGGCAGCGCCAGATGCCCGGGCAGCGGCTCGCCGGCCTGGCGGGCGCGGATCGCCTCGGCCGCCTCGGCATAGAGATTGCCGAAACCCTCCAGATAGCCCTCGGGATGGCCGGACGGCACGCGGCTGAGGCGTTCGAGCCCGGGCGCGGTGCCCGGCCCGGCGCGGCGCAGCTTCTGCGCCGGCTGGCCGAAGGGGGTGAACCACAGCGTCTCGGGCGCCTCATGCGCCCATTCCAAGCCGGCCTTGTCGCCATAGACGCGCAGCTTCAGCCCGTTCTCGGTCCCCGGCGCCACCTGAGAAACCCAGAGCATCCCCTTGGCACCATTGGCATAACGCATCAGAACATGCGCGTTGTCATCCAGCCGGCGGCCGGGCACGAAGCTGGACAGGTCCGCCGCAATGCGCTCGGGCCGCATGCCGGTGACGAAGCGCGCCAGTTGAAAGGCATGGGTGCCGATGTCGCCGATCGCGCCGCCCGCCCCGGCCCGCGCCGGGTCGCCGCGCCATTCGGCCTGCTTGCTGCGGCTTTCCTCGGTCAGCCAGTCCTGGACATATTCGACCTGCACCAGCCGCAGCCGGCCCAGGTCGCCGCGCGCGATCATGGCACGGGCCTGACGGATCTGCGGATAGGCGGAATAATTATGTGTCAGCACGAACAGCGCGCCCGAACCGCGCACCAACTCGGCCAGCTCGCGGGCCTGCTCCAGCGTGGCGGTCATCGGCTTGTCGCAGATCACATGGATGCCCTGGGCCAGGAAGGCGCGGGCGACGGGGAAATGCAGGTGGTTCGGCGTGCAGATCGCCACCGCCTCGATCCCGTCCGGATGCGTCGCCTCGGCCCGGGCCATCTCCTCGAAATCGTCATAGCTGCGTTCGATCCCGACCTCGGCCGCACTGGCCGCTGCCTTTTCGGGGGTCGAGGACAGCGCACCCGCCACCAGCCGGAAACGGTTGTCGAGCCGCGCGGCGATGCGGTGTACATTGCCGATCATGGCGCCGGCGCCGCCGCCGACCATGCCAAGGCGGATGGGAACATGCTGCCGCATCTCAGGCCCCCAGTCCCAGCATCCGCAGATTGGCAGCCCGGTCGGCGCCGCCATCGGCGAAATCGTCGAAGCTGCGGTCGGTCACGCGGATGATATGGTCGCGGACGAAGGCCGCCCCTTCGCGCGCGCCGTCCTCGGGATGCTTCAGCGCGCATTCCCATTCCACCACCGCCCAGCCGTCGAAATCCATCGCCGCCAGCTTCGAGAAGATCGCCTTGAAATCGACCTGGCCGTCGCCGGGGCTGCGAAAGCGCCCGGCACGGTCCAGCCAGGGCTGGTAGCCGCCATAGACGCCCTGCCGGCCGGTCGGGTTGAACTCGGCATCCTTGATGTGGACCATGCCGATACGCTCGGCATAGATGTCCAGATTGGCAAGGTAATCAAGCTGTTGCAGCAGGTAATGCGAAGGGTCGTAAAGCATCTTCGCCCGCGGGTGCTGGTCCAGGCGGTCCAGGAACATCTCGAAGCTGGCGCCGTCGTGCAGATCCTCGCCGGGATGGATCTCGAAGCAGATGTCGACGCCCTTCGCATCGGCATGGTCGAGGATCGGCCGCCAGCGCGCCGCCAGCGCGTCGAAGGCGGCCTCGACCAGCCCCGCCGGCCGCTGCGGCCAGGGGTAGAAATAGGGCCAGGCCAGCGCGCCGGAAAAGGCCGCCATCCGGTCCAGGCCCAGATTGGCCGAGGCGTCGATGGTCTTGCGGACCTGATCCACCGCCCATTCCTGCCGTACTGCCGGATTGCCGCGCAGCGCCGCCGGGGCGAAGCCGTCGAAAGCCTCGTCGAAGGCCGGGTGCACCGCGACCAGCTGGCCCTGGATATGGGCGGAAAGCTCGGTGATCTCGACGCCGTTCTGCACCGCCCTTCCCTGCAGCTCGTCGCAATAGTCGCGCGAGGTCGCGGCGCGCTCCAGGTCGATCAGCACACCTGCCCCCGACGGCAGCTGCACGCCCAGGAAGCCGCAATCGGCAGCCCAGGCGGTGATGCCGTCGAAGCTGTCGAAAGGCGGCGCGCTGCCGACGAACTGGGCCAGGAACAGCCCAGGGCCCTTGATTGTCCTCATTCTCCTCCCCCAGCTGGATTCTCTCCCGGCCGACCATCATGTAATCGGTTTCAGAAGAAGGTCTCACAAGATGAAATGGTTTACAATGGGGTATTTTCCGCTATCCATCGGGAAAACCGCATTGCGCAGGACCGCGTGACCAGAACCGCAAGACCGCCCCGGATCCAGGATGTCGCCAGGCTGGCCGGGGTGTCGGCCGCCACCGTCAGCCGCGTGCTGTCGAACCCCGCCATCGTGGCCGAGCCCACCCGCCTTGCGGTCGAGGAAGCGATTGCCGAAACCGGCTACACGCTGAACGTGACGGCGCGGAACCTGCGCCAGCAGCAGGTGGGCGGCGTGCTGGCGCTGGTGCCCAACCTGGCCAATCCGTTCTTCTCGCAGATCCTGTCGGGGATCGCCGAGGTGCTGCGCGGCAACGGGCTGAACCTGCTGGTGCTGGACACCACCGCGCGCGGCGGCGCCGGTCCCGAAGCCATTGGCGCCTATCTGACCCGCTCGCGCGCGGACGGGGTGATCGTGCTGGACGGCAGCCTGCAGCCGGCGCTGTTTCGGCAGCCGAGCTGCCCGCCGGTGGTGCAGGCCTGCGAATGGATCGGGGGGCTGCCGGCACCCCGCGTGCTGGCCGACAATGCCGAGGGCGGGCGGCTGGCGATCCGTCACCTGACCGGGCTGGGTCATCGCCGCATCCTGCACCTGACCGGCCCCGAGGAGAATTCGCTGACCGTCTCGCGCCGCGCCGGCGTCTGCGCGGGGCTGCGGGCGGCGGGCCTGGCAGACGGCGCCCTGCTCGCGGGGGATTTCTCGCTGCGCTCGGGCCATGCGGCGGCACAGCGCATCCTGGCGATGGCCGAGCCGCCGACGGCCGTCTTCTGCGACAATGACGAGATGGCCATCGGCCTGATCAACGGGCTGGTGCAGGGCGGGCTGCGGGTGCCCGAGGACATCTCGGTCGTCGGTTTCGACAATATCGAGATGTCCGCCTATGCCCTGCCGCCCCTGACCACGATCCGGCAGCACCGGGCGCGGCTGGGCCGCCATGCCGCCAACGCGCTGCTGGCGCTGATCGACGGCAAGCCCTGCCCCGAAGAAGAGATCCTGCCGGTCGAGCTGCTGGTCCGTGCCAGCACCGCCGCCCCCGCCTGACCGGCCCTCCATGACAAGGCGGCCGGCTGTGACGCCGGCCGCACGTTTCGAGGAATAGCCGCTTACCAGTTGAAATCGTCGCCGTTAAGCTGGTTCAGCCGGGTATCCTCGATGACCAGCTGATCGGCACCGGCCCGGATCACCACGTTGTTGCCGACCTGCACGGCTGCGCCGCGGATATCCGCCCAGCTGTCGAACCGGGCATAGGCGGACAGGTCGATCACGTCGTCGTCGCGGTCGAAATCCGTCACCCGGTCGCGCCCGCCGTTCCAGACGAAGACATCCGCGCCCTCGCCGCCGGTCATGGTGTCGTTGCCCCTACCGCCGTTCAGCGTGTCGTTGCCCTCGTGCGCGATGATGCGGTCGTGGCCGGCCTCGCCCAGCAGCCGGTCGTCGCCTTCGCCGCCATAGAGGATGTCGTTGCCGGCGCCGGCGCGAATGGTGTCGTTGCCCTCGCCCGCCGCGATGATGTCGCGGCCGGCACCGCTGACCGAAAGGTCGTTGCCTTCGCCCAGGGCGATCGAGTTGTTGCCGTGCCCGGCCCGCACCACGTCATTGCCCGAGCCGGCGGCGATCACGTCGTTGCCGCCGCCGGCGTCGATGACGTCGTTGCCCTCGCCGCCGAAGACACGGTTGTGGCCGTGTCCGGCATTGATGCGGTCGCTGCCCGAGCCGCCGTCGATGGTGTCGTTGCCCTGGTAGCCCAGGATGGTGTCGTCGCCCGACATGCCCCAGATGCGATCCGCAAGGCTGGTGCCGTTCAGGCGGTTGTCGTCGTCGTTGCCACGAATGTTGGCCATGGTTCTTCTCCGTCACTTTCGTTGCGCCGGCATGGTGTGGAAACGGCCTTGGGGGCCGTGCCCCGCACTCCGGCTGCCGGTTCGGCCGGGGCGGAATGGCGTGCGCCTCAGGCGCGGGCGCGGGCGGCCAGGCGCTGGCCGACCAGCAGCATGCGCATGGCGTTCTCGGCCGCGGCGCGCAGCAGCTTGGCGCCCTGGCCGATGGCCTTGTCCAGCGAACAGGGCCGGCGCATGATCGAGGCATAGGCGCCGATGCCGTGCTCATAGGTCTGGCGGGCGCCCTTGCCGATGCTGCCGGCCAGCGCGATGGTCGGGATGCCGAGCGCCTCGGCACGGCGCGCCACCTCGCAGGGAACCTTGCCATAGGGGCTTTGCCCGTCCAACGCGCCCTCGGCGGTGATGACCAGATCGGCGCGGGACAGCAGCCGGTCGAAATCGAGGTAATCCAGCATGATGTCGAAGCGCGGATGCAGCGTCGCGCCGGCCAGGCCGGCAAGCCCGGCCCCCAACCCGCCCGAGGCGCCGGCGCCCGGCATCCCGGCCACCTCGCGCCCGGTCGCCGCCAGGATCGCGGCGGCATGGCGGGCCATGCCACGGTCCAGCTGCTCGACCTGTTCCGGCGTCGCGCCCTTTTGCGGGCCGAAGACGCGGGCCACGCCGCGCGGCCCCAGCAGCATGTTGTGCCAGTTCACCGCCGCGTCGATCCGCACCCCGGCCAGCCGGGGATCGAGGCCGGTCACGTCGATGCGGTCCAGACGCTCCAGCGCGCCGCCGCCCTCGGGCAGCTCGCGCCCCTCGGCGTCCAGCAGCAGCGCGCCAAGCGCCCGCGCCATGCCGGCGCCGCCATCGTTGATGCCGCTGTCGCCGCAGCCGATCAGGATGCGCTCGACGCCATGGTCCAGGGCCTGCAGGATCAGCTCGCCCACGCCGCGGCTGGTGGTCAGCGTCGGGTCGCGGCGGTCGCGGGGCACCAGCGACAGGCCGGCGGCGGCGGCCATCTCGATCACCGCGCTGCGCGGACCATCGCCGCCCATCAGGCCCCAGAAGCTGGCGACGGGCTCGCCGACCGGGCCGGTGACGGTGGTGGCGATCATCCGGCCGCCGGTGGCGGCGACCAGCGCCTCGGTCGTGCCCTCGCCGCCATCGACCATGGGGGCGGTCAGGATGGTGGCATGGGGCGCGGCCCGGCGCACGCCGCGGGCGATGGCGTCGGCCACATCCTTGACCGAGAGCGATTCCTTGAACCCCGAGGGCGCGATCAGAACGGTCAGAGACATTTCGCATATCCTTTCCTGCTGTCTGGAGGGATTACGGCCCGGCCGCGGCCCTTATTCCCGCCCAAGGCGAAAAATTTGCGACGCGGATGGAAAAAGACGGCCGAGGCCGCCTTTTGTCGATATTTTCCAGTCTTTTACCGGATAATGATGCGAAATCCCGCCGGTCGCAGGATGCGGTTCAGCTCCTGCAATCCATGCGCCGGCCGGCGCTGCGGCTGGGCCTTGCGCGGCGGGGCCGGTGCGGCCAGGCGGCGATCCGGGCGGGGCAGCGGCCGGGCCGCCTCGATGGCGAC
>NZ_JAEHFP010000038.1 GCF_016446475.1 Paracoccus binzhouensis
CCCCTGCCCGCCGGCGCCCCCGCCGGCCGGCAGCGGCGCCACGCCCAGCAGCGGCGCCAGGCAGCGCACCACCCCGGCCAGCACCCGGGCATCCGCGCCGGATTCGGCATTGCGCCGCCAGACCACCGCCAGATCGCGCGAGGGCGCCGGCTCGGCAAAGGGCACGATGCGCAGCCGGCCGTCGCGATTCTCGTCCGCCAGCGCCAGCTGCGGGATCAGCGTCATGCCCATGCCGCTGGCCACCATCCGCATCAGCGTCGCCATCGAGGCCGCCTCAAGGTTCAGCTTGCGGCGCGGGCTGCGCAGCCCGCAGACCTCCAGCGCCTGGTCGCGCAGGCAATGGCCGTCGGCCAGCAGCAGCAGCCGCTCGGCCTCGATGCTCTCGGGACGGGCGGGGCCGGCCAGATAGGTGGTGTCGTCCTCGGACAGCGCCACCAGGAAGGCGTCGCGCAGCACCGGCTCGGCCGCGATCCCGGCCTCGCCCACCGGCAGGGCCATGATCCCGGCATCGAAGCGATGGCTGACCACGCCCGCCACCAGCTCGTCGGTGACGACCTCGTGCAGTTCCAGGTCCAGTGCCGGATGGCTGGCGCGCAAGGCCGGCACCAGATGTGGGATCAGATAGGGCGCCACCGTGGGGATGATCGCCAGCCGCAGCCGCCCCGACAAGGGATCGCGCCCGGCACGCGCCAGCGCGTCCAGGCGCTTGGCGGTGTCGATCAGCTCTTGCGCCACCGGCAGCAGCCGCTCGCCCAGGGCGGTCAGCCGCACCGGCCCGGCCCCGGCGCCGCGTTCGAACAGCGCACCGCCGAGCCGGCCTTCCAGCTGGGCGATCTGGCTGGACAGGCCGGGCTGCGAGACATGCACCACCTCGGCGGCACGGCCGAAATTGCCCTGTCGGGCGACGGCGAGGAAATAGGTGATCTGGCGCAGAGTGAAGTTCATAAGCCCCGATTATCATCGGGCACGAAAACCACAAGCGGAACCTTGGCCTAACGCCGGTCCACCAGCAGCTTGTCGATGCGGTGGCCGTCCATGTCCACCACCTCGATGCGCCAGCCTTGCCAGTCCACGCGGTCGCCCGCCTGCGGCAGCCGCCCCGCCAGGTCCAGCACCAGCCCGGCCACGGTGGAATAGTCGTGATCCTCGGGCAGCGGCACCGAGAGGCGGTCGGCGAATTCGTCCACCGGCATCCAGCCGGCGACCAGCAGGCTGCCGTCCTCGCGCATGACCACCTTGGGCTCGTCGTCGTCCAGCCCGGCAAATTCGCCGGTGATCGCCTCCAGCACGTCCATGGGCGTCACCACGCCCTCGAAATGGCCGTATTCGTCATAGACCAGCAGCATCTGCCCCGGCGCGGCGCGCAGCCGCGCGATGACCTCGGGCGCATCCATGGTCTCGGGGATGATCGGGGCAGGCTGCATGACTTGGCGCAGGTCGATGGCCTCGGCCCGGCTTTGCGACATCAGGTCCAGGCTGGCGACCACGCCGATCATGTTGTTCGGATCGCCGTCGCTGACCGGCAGGCGGGTGCGGCGGCTGTCCTGGAACTTGCGCGCCATGTCCTGCCAACTGTCCGAGACATCGACGGCCGGGATGTCGCGCCGCGGCGTCATCAGCCCGCGGGCGCTGCGGTCGGCGATGCGCATGACGCCGGCGATCATCTCGGTTTCGGCGCGGTGCATGACGCCGGCGGTCTCGGCCTCCGAGATGACCAGCTTGATCTCCTCGTCGCTGATGGTCTGCCGGTCCTCGCCCGATTGCCCCAGCGCCGCCAGCAGCAGCTTGCCCGAGCGGTCCAGCAGCCAGACCAGCGGCGCCGCCCCGCGCGAGATGGCCCGCATCAGCGGCGCCACCCGCACCGCCACCCGCTCGGGCGCCTTCAGCGCCAGCTGCTTCGGCACCAGCTCGCCCACGATCAGCGACAGGTAGGTGATGGCGACGACCACGCCGCCCATGCCCAGCGGCTGCGCCAGCGAGGCGGGCACGCCCCAGCCCGGCAGCGCCGCTGCCAGCCGCGCCCCCAGCGTCGCGCCGGAAAAGGCGCCCGACAGCACCCCGACCAGGGTGATGCCGATCTGGACCGAGCTGAGGAACCGGCCCGGATCCTCGGCCAGGGCCAGGGCGGTGATGGCGCCGCGGTCGCCGCGCTCGGCCAGCACCTTCAGCCGCGCCGGGCGGGCCGAGACGATGGCCAGCTCGGACATGGCCAGCAGGCCGTTCAGCAGCGTCAGCACAAGGACGATGGCAATCTCAAACCACATGGGGAGAACTCGGGCGCTTTCGGAAATGGGCCGGGTCGAGAGCGCGGCCGCGGGCCGCCCATCTCTCGTAAGGATCGTCGATCATGCGCGTATCGGCATCTGACTCCGGCTGGGACATGACCCAATATAGACCGCCGGCGCGCCAGCACAATCGTCCCGGCCGGTTTTCTGCCGCCGCACCCGGCTCTGGGCGGTTTCCAGGCAAGTTGACGTTGCGGCATGCGTTTCCATTGCCCGGCATGGGCTTATGGCAATCCGCCTGTTTCGGGCCTAGCGTGAAGCTGATGTGACGATTGCGCGAACAAGGAAGAAACCATGCCAGACACCGACGGGGAGCGGCCGGAAAAGATCGTGCTTGTCCTGCAGGGCGGTGGCGCGCTGGGGGCCTATCAGGCCGGCGCCTACGAGGCGCTCTGCCGCAGCGGGCAGCAACCGGAATGGCTGGCCGGCATCTCGATCGGCTCGATCAACGCGGCGCTGATCGCCGGCAATCCCCCCGAACGCCGGCTCGAGGCGCTGCGCCGCTTCTGGGAAGGCGTGACCGGCGCGCCCTGGCTTCTGGGCCATTGCTTCGAGGGCGGGCCGCTGGCCGACCCGATGCGCGCCTTCTGCAACGAAAGCCGGGCCACGCTCAGCACCGTGCTGGGCGCGCCGGGCTTCTTTCGCCCGCGCATGCCGGACCTGTTCTCGTTCCTGCCCGGGCTGATGCGGCAGACCAGCTGGTATGACACCTCGCCCCTGCGCGCAACGCTGCTGGAACTGGTCGATTTCGACTATCTCAACGCCGCCGGCCCGCGGCTGAGCGTCTGCGCCGTGGACGTGCAGACCGGCAACTTCACCTGTTTCGACAGCCGCGAGACGCCGATCACCGTCGATCACATCATGGCCTCGGGGGCGCTGCCGCCCGGCTTTCCAGCGGTCGAGATCGACGGCCGGCATTACTGGGACGGCGGGCTGGTCTCGAACTCGCCGCTGCAGATCGTGCTGGACCGGCCGGGCCGGCGGCCGCTCTGCATCTACCAGGTCGATCTCTATCCCTCGCGCGACATCCTGCCCCGAACCATGGCCCAGGTCGAGCAGCGCGAGCGCGAGATCCGCTTTTCCAGCCGCACGCGGTTCAACACCGACGAATTCCGCACCCGCCACGCGCTGTCCCGCGCCGCGCGCCGGCTGCGCCAGCGGCTGCCCGAGGCATTCCGCGACGACCCCGACCTGCAGATGCTGATCGAGGCAGGGCCCTCGCAGCCGGTCAGCCTGATGCACCTGATCTATCGCCATGCCGATTACGAAAGCGCGTCCAAGGATTACGAATTCTCGCGCCTCTCGATGCTGGACCATTGGCGCGACGGGCTGCACGACGCCGAACGCTCGCTGCGCCATCCGCGCTGGATCGGCCGGCAGGTGCCCGAGGACGGGCTGATGGTCTTCGACATGCACGACCCGCACCGGGCCGGGGAAGCGGCGGACTGATCCCGTCGCCCCGCCGGGCCGGCTTTGCCGCCTACTCGCCGAACAGCTGGCGCAGCCCCGAGGGCTGGCAGCGCCAGAATTGCGGCGGCGCGGTGACGCTGGCCCCCAGCTTCGCCGCCGCATGCCAGGGCCAGCGCGGATCGTAAAGCACCGTCCGGGCCAGGGCGATCATGTCGGCATCGCCGGTGGCGACGATGGCCTCGGCCTGCTCGGGCTCGGTGATGAGCCCCACGGCGATGACCGGAATCCCCACCGCCTGCTTGACCGCCCGCGCCAGCGGCACCTGATAGCCGGGGCCGACCGGGATCTGCTGGCGCGGGTCCAGCCCGCCGCTGCTGATATGGATGGCGGCGCAGCCCCGCGCCTCCAGCGCCTGCGAAAGGGCGATGCTGCCTTCGATGTCCCAGCCGCCCTCGACCCAGTCGGTGCCCGAGATGCGCACCGTGACCGGATAGCCCGCAGGCACCGCGTCCCGCACCGCCTCGAAAACCTCCAGCGGAAAGCGCATGCGGTTTTCCAGGCTGCCGCCATAGCCGTCCTCGCGGCGGTTGGACAGCGGCGACAGGAACTGGTGCAGCAGATAGCCATGCGCGGCATGGATCTGGATCGCGTCGATCCCCAGCCGCACCGCGCGGCGCGCCGCCTCGGCAAAGGCGTCGCGCACCCGCGCCAGCCCGGCGCGGTCCAGCGCCAGTGGCGGATTCTCGCCCTCGGCGAAGGGCCGGTCCGAGGCCGAGACGGTCTGCCAGCCATGCGCCGCATCCGGGGCGATCTGCGCTCCGCCCTCCCAGGGTTTCGCGGTCGAGGCCTTGCGCCCGGCATGCGCCAGCTGGATAGCGACGGGCATGTCCGACCAGGCGCGCAGGCCCTTCAGCACCCGGTCCATGGCCGCCTCGGTCGCGTCGTCCCACAAGCCGACATCGGCATAGGAGATGCGGCCCTCGGGCAGGACGGCGGTGGCCTCGATGGTCAGGATGGCGGCGCCGGAATGAGACAGCGCGCCCAGATGGATCAGGTGCCAGTCGGTCATCCGCCCGTCCTCGGCCGAATACATGCACATCGGCGCGATGACGATCCGGTTCGCAAGGGTCTGGCCGCCAATGGCGATCGGCTCGAAAAGTTTCGGTCTGGGCATGAAAGGGGATCCTTGCAGTTGCCCGTTCCAGATAAGCCGCCACCGCCTCGCCGCAAGCCCCTGCCCGTGCTTCTTCGTTCCCCAAATACTCCGGGGGAGTCGCGGAACGCGACGGGGGCAGCGCCCCCGCCCCCGCGGTCAGAAGCTGTTGCGCTCGTGATAGGTGCGCAGGAAGTTCTGGATGCGCTGGTCCTTCGGCGCGTGGAAAATGGCCTGCGGGCTGTCCACCGCCACCAGCTCGCCCTTTTCCATGAAGGCGACCTGGTCGGCGACATGGGCGGCGAAGCCCATCTCATGCGTGACCACGACCATGGTCATCCCCTCGTTCGCCAGCGCCTTCATCACGTTCAGCACCTCGCCCACCAGCTCGGGGTCAAGCGCCGAGGTCGGCTCGTCGAACAGCATCAGCCGCGGCTCCATGGCGATGGCGCGGGCGATGGCGACGCGCTGCTGCTGGCCGCCCGACAGGCGCGAGGGATGGTTGCCCATCTTGTCGGCCAGCCCAACCTTGGCCAGCGCCTCGGCGGCGCGTTTCTCGGCCTCGGCTTTCGGCAGGCCGCGCACCCGGACCAGCCCCTCGGCCACGTTCTCCTTGGCGGTCATGTGCGGCCACAGGTTGAACTGCTGGAACACCATGCCGATGGAGCGGCGCATCTCGCGCAGCTTGCGCCCCGCCATCTTGCGGCCCGGCGCCTCGTAGCCGATCAGCTGGCCGTCGATGCGGATCTCGCCCGAGTCGTATTCCTCGAGGAAGTTGATGCAGCGCAGCAGCGTGGACTTGCCCGAGCCCGAGGGCCCGATCAGGCAGGTCACCTTGCCCGGCGGGATGGACAGGTCCACGTCCTTCAGCGCGTGGAAGGGGCCATAATACTTGTTGACCTTGCGGATCTCGACGGCGGATGCCTGCATCGGCTCAGGTCCTTTCGATCAGGTGTTTGGTGATGCGCGTCTCGAGCCGGCGGCCGACGCGCGAGATGGTCTCGACCAGCGCCCAGAAGAACAGCGCCAGCACCAGGTTCGCCTCGAGATAGCGGAAGGTCTCGGTGGACATGCGGCTGACCTGATACATCAGCTCGGGCACGGTGATGATCGACAGGATCACCGTCTCCTTGGTCAGGATGATCGAGAAATTGACCAACGCCGGCAGCGACGAGACCAGCCCCAGGGGCAGCAGGATGCGGCGCACGATGGCCGGCTCGGCCATGCCGATGGCGCGGGCGGCCTCGATCTGGCCATGCGGCACGGCGCGGAAGCCCGAGCGGAAGATCTCGGCGAAATAGGGGCTGCCATAGATGGTCAGGCCCAGCAGGCCCGCCGGCAGCGCGTCCAGCCGCAGCCCGACCAGCGGGCCGCCGTAATACAGCACGAACAGCTGCACCAGGAAGGGCGTGCCGCGGATCACCTCGATATAGGCCTGGATGATCCAGCCCAGCCAGCGCGGCCCGTAGCGTTGCATGAGCGCGATCAGCAGCCCCAGCGCCATGCCGAAGATGGTGCCGAGGACCCAGCACAGCACGGTGACGCCAAAGCCCCTCAGCAGGGCGGGGCCGTATTGTTCAAGGATGCTCCATTCCATCAGACGGCCGTCCTGTGTTCAAGGTAACGTCCCAGCGCCGCAAGGCAGAGGTTGATCGCCAGGTAGATGCAGGCGGCGGCGATATAGACCTCGAGCGGGCGGAAGGTGGTCGCGGCCTGGGCCTGGCTGGCGCGGGTCAGCTCGAGGATGCCGACGACCGAGACCAGCGAGCTGGCCTTGACCAGCAGGATCAGCTCGTTGACCAGGGCCGGCAGCGACATGGTGAAGGCCTGCGGCAGGATCACCCGCGTCCAGACGTCGCGCGGGGTCATGCCGATGGCGACGGCGGCCTCGGCCTGGCCCTTGGGCAGTGCGGCGATGGCGCCGCGCCAGATCTCCGAGATATAGGCGCTGGCGCAGATGCCGACGGTGACGACCGCCGCGAAGATAGCCGGCACGTCGACGCCGATCACCGGCAGCGTGTAGTAGAAGACCAGCAGCTGCACCAGCAGCGGCACGCCGCGCAGGAAGCTGACCCAGATGGCGGCGAAGCGGCGAAGCGCCGCATAGGGCGACAGCCGCGCAGCGCAGACCAGCGTGCCGATCACCAGCCCCAGCGCGATACCCAGCACCGAGATCAGCAGCGTATAGCGCGCCGCCCAGAACAGCGGCTCGAAACTTTCAAGAAAGACCGGGATGGAGAACATGCGCGCCTCGCCTTGGCCCCAGGGGAACGGGCGGGGACGGCCCCGCCCGCCAGCGATCTAGTTGGTCGGGACTTCGCGGGGCAGTTCGGTATAGCTGCCCAGCCACTTCTCCTGGATGGTCTTGATGCGGCCGTCGTCGGTCATCTTCAGGATGGCGTCGTTGATGGCCTTGGCGAAGCTTTCGCTGCCTGCTTCCTTGCGCAGCACCCAGGCGAAATAGGTCGGCTGGCCGAACTGGGCCGGCTCGAACAGCGTGAAGGTCTCGGGGCGGTTCTTCACCAGATAGGTCAGGTTCGGCAGCGAGCCCGCCACCGCATCCAGCCGGCCGGCGGCCAGGTCGGCATAGGCCTCGTCCGTGGTGCCGTATTCCTTGACCGTCACCCCGCCCAGGCTTTCGCCATAAGCCTGCAGCTGCTTGAACTGCGCGGTGCCCTGCTGGACGCCGACGGTCTTGCCCTTGATGTCCTCGGGCTTGGTCAGCTCGGTATTCGAGGCCGCCTTGACCAGCGAGACGGTGGCATCGGCGATCGGCAGGGTGAAGGTATAGCGTTCCAGCCGTTCAGGGGTGATGGTCACGGGCGCGATGACGATGTCGAACTTGCCGACCTCGAGGCCCGGCAGCTCGGCGGTCCAGGGGATGTCCTGATAGACCGGCTCGACGCCGATTTCCTTCGCAACCTCGTCGAACAGGTCCTTGGTCATGCCCTCATAGGTGCCGTTGTTCAGCATGTCGAAGGGGGCATAGTGCATGTCGGTGGCGGTGACGATCTTGCCCGCCGCCTTGATGTCGGCCAGCTGGTCGGCCTGCGCGGCGGTGCCCAATGCGATCAGGCCGATCACGGCAGCCTTCAGGTTCATGTGAAAACTCATGTCTTTCTCCGTTGTTGGACAGGTGACGGGCGCGGGGGCGGTGCGTTGCGCACCCGCGCCCCTTGGATCAGAGAATCCCGGGCAGATTCAACCCGTGCTCCCGCGCGCAGTCCAGCGCGATCTGATAGCCCGCGTCAGCATGGCGCATGACGCCGGTGGCCGGGTCGTTCCACAGCACGCGCGCCAGCCGCGCATCGGCATCTTCCGACCCGTCGCAGCAGATCACCATGCCGGAATGCTGCGAAAAGCCCATGCCGACGCCGCCGCCATGGTGCAGCGACACCCAGGTCGCGCCCGAGGCGGTATTCAGCAGCGCGTTCAGCAGCGGCCAGTCGGAAACCGCATCCGAGCCGTCCTGCATCGCCTCGGTCTCGCGGTTGGGCGAGGCGACCGAGCCCGAATCGAGATGGTCGCGGCCGATGACGATGGGCGCCTTCAGCTCGCCGTTCCTCACCATCTCGTTGAAGGCGAGGCCCAGCTTGTGGCGCAGCCCCAGGCCGACCCAGCAGATCCGCGCCGGCAGGCCCTGGAAGGCGATGCGCTCGCGCGCCATGTCCAGCCAGTTGTGCAGATGCGGGTCGTCGACCAGTTCTTTCACTTTCTGGTCGGTCTTGTAGATGTCCTCGGGATCGCCCGACAGCGCCGCCCAGCGGAACGGGCCGATGCCCTTGCAGAACAGCGGCCGGATATAGACCGGAACGAAGCCCGGGAAAGCGAAGGCGCGCTCGAAGCCCTCTTCCAGCGCCATCTGGCGGATGTTGTTGCCGTAATCGACGGTCGGGATGCCCTGGTCGCTGAAGGCCACCATCGCCTCGACCTGCTTGCGCATGCTGGCCCGGGCGGCACGCTCGACCGCCTTGGGATCGGTCTCCTGGCGCGCGCGCCATTCGGCGACGGTCCAGCCCTGCGGCAGATAGCCATGCACCGGGTCGTGGGCCGAGGTCTGGTCGGTCACGATGTCGGGACGCACGCCGCGCTTGACCAGTTCCGGGAACACGTCGGCGGCATTGCCGATCAGCGCCACGGATTTCGCCTCGCCGGCCTTGGTCCAGCGGTCGATCATCTCCAGCGCCTCGTCGAGGCTGTGGGTCTTTTCATCGACATAGCGGGTGCGCAGGCGGAAATCGGCGCGGGTCTCGTCGCATTCCACCGCCAGGCAGCAGGCCCCGGCCATGACCGCGGCCAGAGGCTGGGCGCCGCCCATGCCGCCAAGCCCGCCGGTCAGGATCCACTTGCCCTTCAGGTTGCCGCCGTAATGCTGGCGCCCCGCCTCGACGAAGGTCTCGTAGGTGCCCTGGACGATGCCCTGGCTGCCGATATAGATCCACGAGCCGGCGGTCATCTGGCCGTACATGGCCAGGCCCTTCTTGTCCAATTCGTTGAAATGGTCCCAGTTCGCCCAATGCGGCACCAGGTTCGAATTGGCGATCAGCACCCGCGGCGCGTCCTTGTGGGTCTTGAACACGCCAACCGGCTTGCCGGATTGCACCAGCAGGGTCTCGTCGGTTTCCAGCTTTTTCAGGCTGTCGACGATCAGGTCGAAATCCTTCCAGGTGCGGGCGGCGCGGCCGATGCCGCCATAGACCACCAGCTCATGCGGGTTCTCGGCCACGTCGGGATGCAGGTTGTTCATCAGCATCCGCATCGGCGCCTCGGTCAGCCAGCTTTTCGCGGTGATCTCGGTGCCGGTGGGCGGGAAGATGTCGCGGGTATTGTGACGCGGATTGGTCTGGGGGTTGTCCATCTCGGTCTCCGTTCAGGCCAGCATGTTGCCGGAAATGATGATGCGTTGGATTTCGGAAGAGCCCTCGTAGATGCGCATGATGCGCAGGTCGCGGGCGATCCTCTCGATGGGAAAGTCGCGGGTATAGCCATAGCCGCCATGCAGCTGCAGCGCGGTGTCGGCGATCTTGCCGGCCGCCTCGCTGGCGGCCAGTTTCGCCATGCTCGACGCCAGCGAGAAGCGCCCGCCGTGGTCATGGGCGTGCTGGCGCTGGCGCGCGGCGTCCTGCGACAAGAGCAACGCCGAACGCCAGGCGACGCCCATGTCGGCGATCATCCAGCGGATGCCCTGCCGGTCTGTGAGCCGCTCGCCGCCGATGACGCGGTCTTTCGCATAGGCGATGGCGGCGTCCATGGCCGCTTTCGCCAGCCCCAGGCATTGCGCCGCGACCTCGATGCGGCCGTTGTCCAGCACCTGCATGGCGGTGCGGAAACCCCTGCCCTCCTCGCCCAACAGGGCATCCTCGGGCAGCTGGCAGTCGAGGTTCAGGGTGAACACATGCCCGCCCTTCAGCCCCATGGTCTTTTCCGGCGCGCCTGGCTCCAGCCCCGGCGTCCCTTTCGGCAGGATGAAGGCCGAGATGCCGCGATGGCCCTTGTCGGGATCGGTCACCGCATAGACGACGATGAAATCCGCCACGCCGCCGTTCGAGATGAAGCATTTCGTGCCCTTGAGGTGCCAGCCGGTTTCCGTGCGGCGGGCGCGGGTCTTCATGTCGGCGGGGTCCGAGCCGGCGGTCGGCTCGGTCAGGGCGAATGCCCCCAGCGCCTCGCCCGTCGCGGCCTTTTGCAGCCATTCCTGCTTCTGCGATTCAGACCCCCCGATCAGGATCGAGTCGGTCGCCAGGTAATGCGCCGTCAGCGCCGAGGCCGTGGACCCGCAGGCCCCCGCCACGATCGCCACCGCGCGCAGCAGCGCCGGGGCCGAGATGCCCGAGCCGCCGTATGCCTCGGGCAGGTTCGCGCCCATCATGCCGGCCTCGCCCAGCACGGCAAGCTGGTCATGGACGAAACCCGCGGTCTCATCCGTCTCCGCCGCCCTGGGCGCGATCCGCTCGGCGCAGATGCGCTCCAGCACGTCGCAGAACAGCCGTTCCTCCTCGGCCAGCATGTGCCAGTCGTCGCTCATGCGGTTTCCTCCAATCCGAATGCGCGCAGGATGGCGGCGCGGTCGCCGCCAAGGCGCGGGGCCGAGGTCTCGGCCACGGGTTTGTCGCCGTCGAAGCGCACCGGCTGGCCGATAGTCGGCGCCAGCCCCAGCACCGGATGCGGCAGGCGGCTGACCAGCCCGCGCGTCAGGGCATGCTCGTTGCCCGCCGCCTGGGCGATGTCCCAGATCGGCGCGGCAGGCAGGCCGACGCCGGCCAGCGCCGCGACGGCTTCCTCGGTCGTGCGTTCGCGCGACCAGCTTTCGATCAGGCGCTTCAGTTCCGGCTCATGCGCGGTGCGGCTTTCGTCGCTGGCGAAGCGCGGGTCGTCCGCCGCCTCGGGCGCGCCGATCAGCGCGGCCAGCGCGGCGAATTGCTTGCTGTTCAGCACCGCGATCACCACCTGCCCATCTTGCGCCGCAAAGCAGCCGAAGGGGGTGGACAGGGGATGGCGGTTGCCCACCCGCTGCGGCAGCGCCCCGGCATAGAAATGCAGCGCGTGGCTGGTGGTCAGCATGGAAAACAGCGCGTCATACATGGCGACATCCAGCGTCGCGCCCTGCCCGGTGGCGTTGCGATTGACCAGCGCCGCCATGATCGCCCAGCTCGCGAACAGGCCGGCCAGCAGGTCGGCGATGCTTTCGCCGGTCTTCAGCGGCGCGCCGCCCTCCTCGCCCGTGCCGGCCATCAGCCCGGACATGGCCTGCACCACCAGGTCATAGGCCGGCAGATCGCGGAACGGCCCCTGCTGGCCGAAGCCCGAGATCGAGCAATAGACCAGCCGCGGATTCGCCGCCCGCAGCGCCTCGGCACCCAGCCCCAGCCGGGCCGCGACGCCGGGGCGGAAGTTTTCCACCACCACGTCCACCTGCGCCGCGATGGCACGCGCCAGCGCCAGATCGGCCGGGTTCTTCAGGTCCAGCACCAGGCTCTGCTTGCCGCGATTGTTCAGCGTGAACAGCGCGCTTTCGCCGTCCTTGAACGGGCCGATATGGCGGTAGTCGTCGCCCGCGGGCGGCTCCAGCTTGATGATCTCGGCCCCCAGGTCGGCCAGCAGCGCCGTGCAATAGGGGCCGGCCAGCACGCGGGACAGATCCAGCACCTTGATGCCTTGCAGCGGCTTCATGCCCGGATCTCCGGCGCCAGCGCAACCAGGCGTTCAAGGATCGCCTTCAGCGTCACACGCAGCGCCTCGGCCTTCCGCTCGTCATAGGCAAAGGGCGGGGTCTCGGTGGCCAGATGCGTCGCCTGCGCCAGCTCCATCTGGATCGCGTGGACGCCCTGTCCCGGCTGGCCGTAATACCGCGTCGTCCAGCCGCCCTTGAAGCGGCCGTTCAGAACATGGGTCCGGCCCGTCGCGGCTGCGACCTCCTGCGTGGCGGCCTCGATGGCCGGCGCGCAGGACGCGCCGCTGTTGGTGCCGATGTTGAAATCCGGCAGCACGCCCTGAAACAGGAAGGGGATCACCGAGCGGATCGAGTGGCAGTCATAAAGGATCGCGACGCCGTGCTTCGCCTTCACCCGCGCGATCTCGGCGGCCAGCGCGGCATGATAGGGGGCGTGGAACTGCGCCTTGCGCGTGGCGATCTCCTCGGCACTCGGCTCTACCTCCCAGATCGGCGCGCCGTCGAAATCGGTCAGCGGCACCAGGCCGGTGGTGTTCTGGCCGGGATAGAGGCTCGCGTCGTCCGGCCCGCGATTGGCGTCGATGACATAGCGGTGGAACGTGGCGCGCACCGTGGTCGCGCCGGGCAAAAGCCCGTCGTAAAGCCGCTCGATATGCCAGTCGGTATCGGCCAGCACCCGGCCGCGCGGGTTCAGCGCCGCCTCGACATGGGCCGGCAGCCAGGTGCCGGTATGGGGCAGGCCCAGGATGACCGGGCTGTCCCCCTGGACGACCTCGACCGGGATCATGCCGTCACCTCGGCCAGCAGACCCGCGGGCACCGCCGCGACCAGGGTGCCGTCGTGGATCAGCCGCGCCGCCTCGGCCAGGTCGGGGGCCATGTAGCGGTCCTGCTCCAGCGCCGGGATCGTCGCGCGCAGCGCGGCGATCACCGCCTGCAGGGGCGCCGAGGTCGCCAGCGGCGCCCGGAACTCGACGCCGGCGCTGGCGCACAGCGCCTCGATCCCCAGGATATGCGCGAGGTTGGCGTTCATGCGCTTGAGCCTGCGCGCGCCATGCGCGGCCATGCTGACGTGATCCTCCTGGTTGGCCGAGGTCGGCGTCGAGTCGGTCGAGCAAGGCGTCGCCAGATGCTTGTTTTCCGACATCAGCGCCGCCGAAGTGACCTCGGCGATCATCAGCCCCGAATTCAGCCCCGGATCGGGGGTCAGGAAGGGCGGCAGGTCGTGGCTCAGCGCCGGGTCCACCATCAGCGCGATGCGGCGCTGGGAAATCGCGCCGATCTCGGCGATCGCCAGCGCGATCTGGTCGGCGGCGAAGGCCACCGGCTCGGCATGGAAGTTCCCGCCCGAGACGATGCGGTCGGCGCCGACCAGCACCAGCGGGTTGTCGGTGGCGGCATTCGATTCGATCTCAAGCGTGCGGGCGGCCTGCCAGAGCAGGTCGATGCAGGCCCCCGTCACCTGCGGCTGGCAGCGGATGCAATAGGGATCCTGCACCCGGGTATCGCCCTCGCGGTGGCTCTCGCGGATCTCGGAACCTTCCATCAGCGCCCGGATCGTCCGCGCCGCGACGATCTGGCCGCGATGGCCGCGCAGGGTGTGGATCTCGTCCAGGAAGGGCGCGGTCGAGCCCATGATCGCATCGGTCGACAGCGACGAGGTAACCAGCGCCGCCCGGGCGCTTGCGAAGGCATCGAACAGCCCGGCCAGCGCGAAGGCGGTCGAGACCTGGGTGCCGTTGATCAGCGCCAGCCCTTCCTTGGCGGCCAGCACCACCGGCGCAAGGCCGGCAGCGGCCAGCGCCTCGGCGGAAGGCATCTCGCGGCCCTGATAGGTCGCGCGGCCCTCGCCCAGCATGGCAGCAGCCATATGCGCCAAGGGCGCCAGGTCGCCCGAGGCCCCGACCGATCCCTGCGACGGGATCACCGGCAGCACGCCCTTGGCCAGCATCGCCTCGATCAGCGCGATGACCTCGGGGCGCACGCCCGAGGCGCCGCGGCCCAGCGACAGAAGCTTCAGCACCATGATGAGGCGCACGGTTTCCGGCTCGACCGGCTCGCCCACGCCGCAGCAATGCGACAGGATCAGGTTGCGTTGCAGCGTCGCGGTGTCGCGCGCCGCGATCTTGATCGAGGCGAGCTTGCCGAAGCCGGTATTCACGCCATAGACCGGCACATCGCCATTGGCGGCGGCCTCGATGCGGGCGGCAGATTCGGCGATGCCGGGGCGGGCGCTGTCGGCCAGCCGCACGGCCAGCCCCTGACGCCAGACCTGTTCAAGCTGCGCGAGCGTGGTTTCACCGGGGATAAGGATCAGTTCAGACAAAATCGCCTCCGACGATGCGGGCATGAAGGGGGTTGAAACCGATGCGATAGGTCAGCTCGGCCGGATGCCGGATGTCCCAGACCGCCAGGTCGGCGCGCATGCCGGGTGCCAGCCGGCCGCGATCCGCAAGCCCCAGCGCGCGGGCGGCGTGGCGCGTGACGCCGGCCAGGCATTCGCTGGTCGTCATGCGAAACAGCGTCGCGCCCATGTTCATGGTCAGCAGCAGCGAGGTCAGCGGCGAGGTGCCGGGATTGCAATCCGTGGCCAGCGCGATCGGCACGCCGGCCTCGCGCAGGGCGGCCATGGGCGGATATTGCGTCTCGCGCAGGGTGTAGAAGGCGCCGGGCAGCAGCACCGCCACGGTGCCCGAAGCCGCCATGGCCTCGATGCCGTCCAGCCCCAGATATTCCAGATGGTCCGCCGACAGCGCGCCGTGCCGCGCCGCCATGGCTGCGCCGCCCAGGTCGGAAAGCTGCTCGGCATGCAGCTTGACCGGCAGGCCCAGCTTGGCCGCGTGGTCGAAGATGCCGGCCATTTCCTCGCGCGTGAAGGCGATGCCCTCGCAGAACCCGTCCACGGCGTCGATCAGCCCCTCGGCCTGGCCGCGCTGCATCCCGGCGATCACCACATCGCGGATATAGCCTGCGCGGTCGTCCTTGTATTCCGGCGGCAGGGCGTGGGCGGCCAGCCAGGTGGTGCGCACCGTCACCTTGCGCAGCTGCCCGATGCGGCGGGCCACGCGCAGCATCTTCAGCTCGGCCTCGATCTCCAGCCCGTAGCCCGACTTGATCTCCAGCGTGGTCACGCCCTCGGCCAGCAGCGTATCGACGCGCGGCAGGGCGGCGGCCAGCAGCGCCTCCTCATCGGCCTCGCGCGTGGCGCGGACGCTGGACAGGATGCCGCCGCCAGCGCGGGCGATCTCCTCATAGGAGGCGCCTTCCAGCCGCATCTCGAACTCGCGGGCGCGGTCGCCGCCAAAGACGATATGGGTATGGCAGTCGATCAGCCCCGGCGTCACCAGCCGCCCGCTCAGGTCGTGCCGCGTCGCATCGCCATAGCGCGCCGGGAGGTCCGATTCGGGGCCGATCCAGCTGATTCGCCCGGCCTCGATCACCAGCGCGCCCTGCGCGATCAGGCCGTAACCGCCTGATTTCTCGTCCATCGTGACCAGCTGGGCGTGGTGGAGAAGCTGCATCGGATCGTATCCCGGATTGATTTCTCGGTCGTTCTATGTCTAAACTTATTTTTACTCTATGTCTAAACTTATTTTGGCACAGGAAGGCGACGGGATGACGGTTATCTGGGCAGAGCGGGCCTTGTTGCCCGATGGATGGGCAGAGAATGTCCGGGTGACGGTCGATCAGGGCCGAATCGCCGCGGTCGAGAAGGACGCGGCGCCGCAAGGCCATCGCGCCGGTCTGCTGCTGCCGGCGCTCGCGAACCTGCACAGCCACGCCTTCCAGCGCGCCATGGCCGGGCTTTCCGAGGCGAAAGGCCCCGAGCCGCGCGACACCTTCTGGACCTGGCGGCAGATCATGTATCGCTTCCTCGACCACCTGGCGCCCGAGGATGTCGAATCCATCGCCGCGCTGGTGCAGATGGAGATGCTGGAGGCCGGCTATGCCACCAATGTCGAGTTCCACTATCTGCACCACCGCCCCGGGGCTGGGCATTACGACAATATCGCCGAGATGGGCGAGCGCATCGCCTCTGCGGCCAGCCGCACCGGCATCGGCCTGACGCTTCTGCCCGTGCATTACCAGTTCGGCGGCGTGGACCGCCGGCCGCTCGCCCCCGGCCAGAACCGCTTCGGCACCACGCCCGAGGAATTCCAGCGCCTGCTGGAGGCCTGCGAATCCGCCCTGCGCGCCCTGCCCGCCGATGCCGGCATCGGCATCGCCCCGCATTCGCTGCGCGCCGTCTCGCCCGAGGGGCTGGCGGCCTGCGTGGCGCTGCGCCCCGGCCGGCCGCTGCACATGCACCTGGCCGAGCAGCTGCCCGAGATCGAGGAGATCAGCGCCGCCTATGGCCGCCGCCCGGTCGAATGGCTGCTGGAGAACCACAGCCCCGACCGGCGCTGGACGTTGATCCACCTGACCCACATGACCGAGCACGAGACCCGCCGCCTGGCCGCCACCGGGGCCGTGGCGGGGCTGTGCCCGATCACCGAATCGTCCTTGGGCGACGGCATCTTCAACGGCACGATCTGGGCCGAGGAAAGCGGCCGCATCGGCTTCGGCTCGGACAGCAACATCCGCATCTCGCTGGTCGAGGAGCTGCGAACACTGGAATACAGCCAGCGCCTGCGCGACCGCGGCCGGGCGATCCTGGCCGAGCCGGAACGCTCGACCGGGCGGGTGATCTACGAAGCCGGGCTCGACGGCGGCGCCACGGCGGCGGGGCGCGAGACCGGGGCGATCCGGCCGGGCCTCTGGGCCGATCTGGTCGCGGTGGGCCTGGACAATCCGGTCATGGCCGGCCGCAAGGGCGACCAGATGCTCGACAGCCTGGTCTTTGCCGGCCATGACGGGCTGGTCCGCGACGTCTGGTCGGCGGGCCGCCATGTCGTGACCGAGGGCAGGCATATGGACCGCGATCGCATCATCGCCGATTATCTGGCGACCATCGCCCGACTTCAGGACCGCATGTGACCGAAAGAAGCTCCTCCAAGGCCCAGGCCATCACCAGCGAAGTGCGCCGCCGCATCGTCGACCGCGAATGGCGGCAGGGCGACCGCATCCCGGACGAGGCCGAGTTGGCCGTCGAGTTCGGCGTCGCCCGCGCCACGGTGAACAAGGCGCTGCAGATGCTGGCCGAGGAGGGGCTTCTGGACCGCAAGCGCCGGGCCGGCACGCATGTGACGGTGAACCCGGCCCGCAAGGCCACGCTGACCATCCCCATCGTGCGCGAGCAGATCGAGCAGGCGGGGATGGAATACAGCCACCGGGTCATCGCCCAGAAGGAAAGCCCGATCCCGGCCGAGATCGCCCGGCGCATGGAACTGCCCGAGGGGCGGTTGCTGATCCATCTGCGCACCGTGCATTACGGCGACGGCAAGCCGTTCCAGGTCGAGGACCGCTGGATCAATCCCGGCGCCGCGCCGGGCGTCGCGGGCATCGACTTCCACCGCGTCAACGCCAATGAATGGCTGGTGCGCAACGCGCCCTGGCTGCGCGCCGACATGGCCTTCTCGGCCGAGAACGCCAATGCCCGCGACGCCCGGCTGCTGGAGACGCGGCAGGGCAGCGCGCTTCTGATCCTGCAGCGCACCACCTTCAACGACCTGGGCGCGATCACCACCGTGCGGGTGGCCTTTCATCCCGGCTATGCCATGATCGCAACGCACTAGGCGCCGCGCCGGCTTCACTTTGCGCGGTCCTTCGCCTAATAGGCTGGCAATCCCAAAAAGGAACAGCCATGGCCAGCGCCAATCTCAACATCATGATCAAGGCCGCGCGCAAGGCGGGCCGCAGCCTCGTCAAGGACTTCCGCGAGGTCGAGAACCTTCAGGTCTCGGTCAAGGGCGCCGGCGATTTCGTCAGCCGCGCCGACCGCGAGGCCGAGCGCATCATCAAGGAAGAACTGCGCAACGCCCGGCCGAACTACGGCTGGCTGGGCGAGGAGACCGGCGAGGAGGCGGGCGAAGACCCGACCCGGCGCTGGATCGTCGATCCGCTGGACGGCACCACCAATTTCCTGCACGGCCTGCCGCATTGGGCGATCAGCATCGCGCTGGAGCACAAGGGCGAGATCGTCGCCGCGGTGGTGTTCGACGCCGCCAAGGACGAGATGTTCACCGCCGAGCGCGGCGACGGCGCCTTCCTGAACGACCGCCGCATCCGCGTCTCGGGCCGCCGGCAGATGATCGAATCGATCTTCGCCACCGGCGTGCCCTTCGCCGGACGGCCGATGCTGCCGGCGACGCTGCGCGACCTGGGCCGGCTGATGCCGCTGACCGCCGGCGTGCGGCGCTGGGGCGCGGCTTCGCTGGACCTGGCCTATGTCGCGGCCGGCCGCTTCGACGGCTATTGGGAGCGCGGCAACCAGCCATGGGACATCGCCGCCGGCATCCTGCTGGTCAAGGAGGCCGGCGGCCGGCTGGAGCCGATCCGGGGCGAGAACCCGCTGGAGACCGGCTCGGTCGTGACCGCGAACCCGCAGCTTTTCGGCGAGTTCGCCGAGATCATCCGCCGCCCGGACTAAGCCCCCGGTTGACCTTTCCCCCGCCGGGGCGCATGGCGGGGGTCCAGCCTTGGAATCGCGCCATGCCAGACAATCGCCAGACGGGGCCGCTGATGGCCCCGGCCGCACAACCCCCTGCCGTTCCGCCTCCGCATGCCCGGCCGCGCGCCGACCGGCAGGGCACGGCCATCCTGATGATCTGCGCATCGAGCTTCATCTTCGCGGCGCAGGACGGGGTGTCGCGCTACCTGGGCGCGGCCTATTCGCCGATCTTCGTGATCATGCTGCGCTACTGGTTCTTCGCGCTGTTCGTGATCCTGCTCTGCGCGCGCAGCCCCGGCGGGCTGGGCCGCGCCCTCCGCTCGCGCCGGCCGGGCCTGCAGGTCTTTCGCGGCGTGCTGCTGGTGGCCGAGGTCGTCGTCACCATCGAGGCCTTCGTGCGCCTGGGCCTGATCAACACCCATGCGATCTTCGCCTGCTACCCGCTGATGATCTCGGCCCTGTCGGGGCCGGTGCTGGGCGAAAAGGTCGGCTGGCGCCGCTGGGCCGCGGTCGCGGTGGGCTTCGCCGGCATCCTGATCGTGCTGAAGCCGGGCAGCGGCGTGTTCAGCGCCAATGCCACGCTGCCGCTGCTGGGCGCGGCCATGTTCGCGCTCTACGGGCTGCTGACGCGACTGGCCGGGCGCGACGACACCGCCATGGTCAGCTTCTTCTGGACCGGGATCTCGGGCGCCGTCGCCATCACCGCCGTCGGCATCTGGCATTGGGAGCCGATCGCCGGCCATGACGTTCCCTGGCTGCTGACGCTGTGCCTGACCGCGGTGGCCGGGCATTTCCTGCTCATCAAGGCCTATGAGCTGGCCGAAGCCTCGGCGCTTCAGCCCTTCTCCTATACGCAGCTGGTCTGGATCAGCATCTTCGGCGTGACGATCTTTGGCGAGCATCTGGCGCCGAACGTCGCCATCGGGGGCGTCATCGTCGTCGGCGCGGGGATGTTCACCTGGTGGCGCTCGCGCCAGCGCGAGCGGGCCGGGTCGCGTCGATGACGCCGGTTCCGGTGGCGCTGGCCGCCGCAACGGCGGGCGGGCCCAGCACCTCGGCCAGCACGCCGCCGGCGGCAAAGGGCAGCAGGCTGCGCGCCGACATCCGCGGCCGCGCCGATTGCGCCAGCCGGATCGGCGGCGGCGCCGGCGCGGGTTTCACGCCACCGCCGGTCAGGTCCCAGGTCGGCACCAGCGGCACCGGCGCGCCCTTGATGCGGGCGCGATAGACGGGCAGCGCCTCGGCCACGCGCATGACATAGTTGCGCGTCTCGTCGAAGGGGATCATCTCGACCCAGTCCACCGGATCGACCTGGCCGCGCAGGTCGCCGAACTCGCCCAGCCAGCGCGCCGAGCGGCCCGGCCCGGCATTGTAGCCCGCCGCGACCAGCGCCACCGAAGGGCCGAAGCGGTCCCGCAGCCCCGCCAGATAGGCCGCGCCCAGCCGGGCGTTATAGGCGGCGTCGCGGGTCAGCCGCGCCTGCTCGAAGGGCTCGCCGACCTTGCGCGCCATGGACCGCGCCGTGTCGGGCATGACCTGCATCAGCCCCAGCGCCCCGGCATGCGAGGACACGGTATGGTTGAACTCGCTTTCCCGCCGGGCGATGGCCATGACCAGCTCGGGCGGCAGGCCCAGATCGTTGTTCTCAAGGCCCGTCAGCGGGAAATAGGCGGCGGGATAGACCGCGCCCTTGGCGGCGGCGGCCTTGGCCAGCCGCAGCGCGTGCCAGGGCAGCCGCATCTCCAGCATCATCCGCGCCATGCGGCCGATATCCTCGGGCGCGGCGGTTTCGGCCAGGTGCAGGAAGAAGCGCGCAGCCTGATCGGGATCGCCCGCCGCCAGCAGCCAGGTGCCGGCCTGCCAGACCGGGTTGCCGCGCAGGGCGCTGCCGCGCCATTCCGGCAGGCTGGCCTCGCTGCGCCCGGCCACCGCCAGCTCGGGCCGCATCGGCAGGCCCAGCTTTTCCGCGGCCAGTTGCCCATACCAGGCGGATTGGTATTCGGCGGCGCGCGCATAGGCCGCGGCAGAGCCGGTGGCATCGCCCGCGGCCTCCAGCACCCGGCCCTGCCAGTAATGCGCGCGGGACAGCGAGATCGGGCTGGCCACCGCCTGCTCCAGCGTGCGGAAATGCTGAAGCGCCCGGTCCGGCGCACCGCCGCGCAGCGCCGCATAGCCGGCCAGCCATTCCAAGTCGGAAAACGCATCGCTGCCCGGCGGCAGGAAATGCCCGGCGGCCAGTTTCTCGGCCAGTGCCCAGTCGCCCTGCCGCAGCGCCAGCCTGGCGTAATCGGCGCGCTTGGGCGCCCAGGCGGCAGGGTCGCGCAGTGCCTCGGCGCTGGTCGAGCGTTCCAGCATCAGCGCGCGCGCCAGATCCGGCATCTTGGCCCAGACCCGCCAGCGGAAGCGATCCAGCGCCAGCCCCGCATCGTTCCGCTGCGTCTCGGGCAGCGCCAGGATCAGCGCATCCACCCCGGCCTGACCGGATTGCAGCGCCAGCCGCGCCTTGCCCAGGGCCTGCGCCGGGGCCGAGGCCAGCGGCAGCACCACCTGCGCCGCCTGCCATTCGCCCAGGTCCAGCAGCCGCATCAGCCGCGCATCGTGCAGGCCGGCGACCTCGGCGCCATGCGCGGCCAGGAAGGCATCGGATTCGGGTTTGGTCAGCGCCTGCTCGGACCAGAAGCGCCGGATCTCGGCCTGGGCGGCCTGCGGATCGGTGGCCTGCAGGGCGGCGATCAGCGCCATGGCGCCGTTCAGCGTGTCGGGGCGGCGGGGGCCGAACCAGGCGATCACCTCGGCCGGCGGCAGGTCGGCGCGCAGCACCGCATCGCCGCGCTTCCAGAACAGCGCCATGCCCGGCCAATCCGCATGCCGCAGGGCAAAGTCGCGATAGTCCGGCCAGCTGCCC
Organism: Paracoccus binzhouensis; assembly: GCF_016446475.1. Lineage (GTDB taxonomy): Bacteria > Pseudomonadota > Alphaproteobacteria > Rhodobacterales > Rhodobacteraceae > Paracoccus > Paracoccus binzhouensis. Next base: position 21,474 of record NZ_JAEHFP010000038.1, read on the forward strand.
TGCCCGGCCCGCAGCCGCTGCCACTCGACCAGGTCGCGGGCGATGGGGCCGGATTGCGCCGCCTCGGCTGCGGCGGCGGTCCAGTCGCGCATCCCGGCCGCCGCCAGCGCGCGCGCCAGATGGCCGGCATCCTCGGCCCCCGCCGGTGCGGCAAGGCCGACCCCCAGGGCCAGCAGCGGTCCCAAAATCCTGTCGCGGAAAGGATACATCATGCCCCCATTTCTGTTCGGTTCCGCCGGGCGGCGCAACTCACATCCTTGGCAATCGGCGCGCCCGGATGTAAGCCGCGATCAGAGGCAAATTCAGGATACCCACATGTTCAAAGGCTCGCTGCCCGCGCTGGTCACGCCATTCACCCCGGATGGGGAGCTGGATCTCCCCGCGCTGGAAAAGCTCGTCGACTGGCATGTCGCGCAGGGCAGCCACGGGCTGGTGCCCGTCGGCACCACCGGCGAAAGCCCGACGCTGAGCCATGAGGAACATCGCAAGGTCATCGAGGAAGTGGTGCGCATGGCCGCCGGCCGCGTGCCGGTCATCGCCGGCGCCGGCTCGAACGCCACGCATGAGGGGATCGGCCTGGTCCAGCACGCCCAGGCCGCAGGCGCCGATGCGGCGCTGGTGGTGACGCCCTATTACAACAAGCCGACCCAGGCCGGGCTGATCGCGCATTACACGGCGCTGCACGACGCCAGCGACCTGCCGATCATCATCTACAACATCCCCGGCCGCTCGGTCATCGACATGCTGCCCGAGACCATGGGCCAGCTGGCGAAGCTGCCGCGCATCATCGGCGTCAAGGACGCCACCGGCAAGCTCGAGCGGGTCAGCCAGCAGCGCGCCGCCTGCGGCAAGGATTTCGTGCAGCTTTCGGGCGAGGACGCGACCGCGCTCGGCTTCAACGCCCATGGCGGGGTCGGCTGCATCTCGGTCACCGCCAACGTGGCCCCGAAGCTTTGCGCCGAGTTCCAGGAGGCGACGCTGGCCGGCGACTACGCCAGGGCGCTGGACTACCAGGACAGGCTGATGCCGCTGCACGAGGCGATCTTCGTCGAGCCGGGCGTGTCGGGGGCGAAATACGCCATGTCGCGGCTGGGTCTTTGCAGCGACCGGGTGCGCCTGCCGCTGGTGGGGCTGACCGACGCCACCAAGGCCCGCATCGACGCGGCCCTGGCCCATGCCGGGCTGATCTGAACGGCGCGCAGGACGGCTTGACGGGGGCGGGGTGTCCGCCCCTTTTTCAGTCTCGGGGCCCCGAGCTCAGCCGGGCGGCGATCACCCATCCCTCGCTGCCCTGCCGCAGCCGCCAGCTTTTCCGGCCGATCCCGGTGCCGCGGGCGGTGCGATAGGCGGCGACGGTCAACACAGGCTCGGGCGTTTCGACCCGGGCAAGGCGGCCCGGCGCCTCGACGCCGTCGGAAAAGCCCACGATCACGTCGCGGTCGCGATCGGGCAGCCCGTCGGGCAGGTCCAGCCGGCAGCCGGCATAGGCATGCGTATCCCGCAACAGGACACGCATGGCCGGCTAATCCCGGCCGTCGACAAGGCTGGCCTTGTCCGGATCGGCGAAGGTGGCCCAGTCCTTGCCGGGCGCCGGGCGGGGCAGCTCGTCGCGGCTCCAGCCCAGGTGCATATGGGCCTTGGCGATGAAATAGCCGGTGACCGGGGCGGTCAGGAACAGGAACAGCGTGATCAGCAGCTCGTGCCAGGTCAGTGCCCCGTGCCGGGCCGGGAACCAGATCAGCGAGGCGATCAGCACCGTCCCCACCCCCAACGTCGCCGATTTCGTCGGCGCATGCAGGCGCGTCATCGGGTCGGGCAGCTTGACCAGCCCGTAAGAGCCGACGAGCCCGAAGAACCCGCCGACCACCAGCAGAACCGAGACGACGATTTCCGCGATCATGCCCGCCCCCTATTCGATGATGTCGCCGCGCAGGACGAATTTCGCATAGGCCACGGTCGAGATGAAGCCGACCATGGCAAACAGCAGCGAGGCCTCGAAATACATCCCCGTGCCCTTGTCGATGCCGAACAGCGTCAGAAGCGCGATCATGTTGATCGCCATGGTGTCCAGAGCCAGCACCCGGTCCGACAGGCCCGGCGCGAAGACCACGCGATAAAGACAGAACAGCAGCGCCAGCCCGAAGCAGCCATAGGCGAAGTAAAGCGCGTAAGCGATCATTCGAAGATCTCCTTCAGCCGGGCCTCGTAGCGGGTCTTGATCTCGTCCAGCACCGCCTCCGGGTCGGGGGCGTGCATGGCGTGGACCAGCAGGGCGCGGCCGTCCTCGGACAGGTCGCAGCTGACGGTGCCGGGGGTCAGGGTGATGGTCGCGGCCAGGGCGGTGATCGCCTCGGGGCGGCGCAGGTCCAGCGGCACGGCGATCCAGGCGGGCTGAAGCGCCCGGCGCGGCATGAACAGCACGATGCGCGCCACGGTGAAATTCGCCTTGGCGATGTCCCAGATCACGATGGCCAGATAGGCCGGGATGCGCTGCGGCTTGCTGTAGCCGCTTGCGCCCGGCCAGTAGGGCGCGGTGATCAGCGGCACCACCACGCCGATGATCGCGCCAAAGACCAGCGAGCCCACGGCCCAGCGGTTGACCAGCAGCATCCAGACCAGGACCAGCGTGACCGAAAGCCAGGGATGCGGGATCAGGCGGCGGATCATTTCGTGTCCTCCTGCCCTTCCAGCACCGCCGAGACATAGGCATCGGGGTTGTGCAGCTGCGCGGCGGTCGCCTCGGCAAAGCGCATGGCGGGGCCGGCAAAGGCGGTCAGGGCCACGATGCCCGACAGAAGCAGCGTCACCGAAGCGACCGCCAGCCAGTTCGCCGGCGCATCGCCCAGGTTCTGGATCGGCTCGTCCGGCTCAAGCCTGGGGCCGGCCGCGGCCGCCGGTGCCGGCACCGGGGCCGGGCCAAGCTCGACGCTCTTCCAGAAGACGATCGAGCCGGCGCGCGACATGGCATAGATCGCGATCAGCGAGGTGATCAGGATCGTCGCCCAGATCCAGACCATCGCCGGGGCCGCGCCGGTCGCCTGCATCACCAAGAGCTTGCCGATGAAGCCGGAAAACGGCGGCATGCCGACCACGGCGATGGCCGCGGTGAAATACAGCGCCGCGACCAGCCCGTTGCCCGGCATCACCCGGTCCAGCCGCAGCCACAGATCGCCCCGGCGCGCGCCGATCATGTCCACGATCAGGAACAGCGCCCCCGCCGCCAGCGTCGAGTGGATCAGGTAATAGACCGCCGCCGCGGTGCCCTGCGGGGTGAACTGCGCCACCGCGATCATCAGCGTGCCGATCGAGCCGATGGCGGCGAAGGCGGCCAGCCGGCCCAGGTGGCGGGTGCCCAGGATGCCGATCTGGCCGATGGCCAGCGTGAACAGCGCGGCGGGCAGCAGCAGGTCGGCCGCCACGCTTTGCGTCACCGCATCCTGCGGAAAGACCAGGGTGAAGAAGCGGATGATGCCATAGACCCCGACCTTGGTCATGATCGCGAACAGCGCCGCCACCGGTCCCGGCGCATTGGCATAGGTCGAGGGCAGCCAGAAATGCAGCGGCACCAGCGCCGCCTTGACGGCAAAGACCAGCATCAAGAGCACCGCGCCGGCGCGCAGCAGCGCCGTGTCCTCGGCCGGCATCGCCGCCACGCGCAGCGCCATGTCGGCCATGTTCAGCGTGCCGGTGACGGAATAGAGCACCCCCAGCGCCGCCAGGAACAGGGTCGAGCCGGCCAGGTTGTAGGCGATATACTGCACCCCGGCGCGCAGCCGCATCTCGCCCCCGCCATGGATCATCAGGCCGTAGCTGGCGATCAGCAGCACCTCGAAGAAGACGAACAGGTTGAAGGCGTCGCCGGTCAGGAAGGCGCCGCAGACGCCCATCAGCTGGAACTGCCAGAGCGCATGGAAATGCCAGCCCTTGCGGTCCCAGCCCGAGCCGATGGCGTAAAGCTGCACCGCCAGCGCCAGCACCGCGGTCAGCAGCAGCATCAGCGCCGCCAGCCGGTCCAGCATCAGGACGATGCCGAAGGGCGCGGCCCAGTTGCCAAGGCGATAGACCTGCACCTCTCCGCCGGCGGCGAGCAGGTTCAGGTAAAGCGCCACCCCGGCCAGCAGCGCGGTGCCGGCGACCGAGAACACCCGCTGCAGCAGCAGGTCGTTGCGCATCCACAGGATGATCAGCGGCCCGATGACGGCGGGCAGGACGACAGGGGCGATGATCAGATGGCTCATGCCTGGTCATCCCCCGGCATGCGGTCGGCGCGCGGCATGTCCACCCGGTCGTCGCCGCCCTCGATGAAGGCCCCCAGCGCCATCATTACCACCACCGCGGTCATGCCGAAGCTGATGACGATGGCGGTCAGCACCAGCGCCTGCGGCAGCGGGTCGGTATGGACCTCTACCCCCTTCTGCAGGATCGGCGGCGCGTTCACCACCAGCCGCCCGGTCGAGAACAGGAACAGGTTGATGGCATAGCTGAGCATGGTCATGCCCAGCACCACGGCGAATGTCCGCAGCCGCAGGATCAGATAGACCCCGGCGGCGGTCAGCGTCCCGATCGCGCTTGACAGCAGCAGTTCCATCAGCGCCGCGCCTCCTTGCTGGGGTCTATGTCCATCGGGTCCAGGTTCACCGTGGCCCCCGCCTGCCGCGCGATCCGCGACAGCGAATTCAGCGCCAGCATCACCGCCCCCACCACGCACAGGAACACGCCCAGGTCGAAGCCCATGGCCGAGGCCAGTTCGAACTCCTCGAGCCCCGGCAGCTTGACGTAGCCATAGGTCGAGCTGAGGAACGGCAGCCCCGCGAACCAGGCACCGATGCCGGTCAGCCCGGCGGCGATGACGCCGGCGCCGATCAGCGCGTGATAGTTGATCTTTTGCCGCTCCTGCGCCCAGGCAAAGCCCGAGGCCATGTATTGAGACACCAGCGCCACCGCGACCACCAGCCCGGCGACGAAGCCGCCGCCCGGCATGTTGTGGCCGCGCAGGAAGATGTACAGCCCGACCACCAGCGCGATGGGCAGGACCAGCCGCGTCACCACCACCAGCATCAGCGGATGCCGGTCGCCGGCGCGACGGCTGTCATGCACCCAGTTGCGCAGCCGCCGGCCGCTGGCGCCGGCCAGCAGCGTCTCGGTCAGCGCGAAGATGGTCAGCGCCGCGATGCCCAGCACGGTGATCTCGCCGAAGGTGTCGTAGCCGCGGAAGTCCACCAGGATCACGTTGACGACGTTGTCGCCGCCGCCCAGCCTGTAGCTGTTCGCCAGCATGTATTCCGAGATCGGGGAAAAGGCGAAATCGCTGCGCATGATCACATAGGCCAGCGCACCGAAGCCCAGCCCGGTCAGCGTGGCGACGAAGGCGTCCATGCCGCGCTTGCGGTCGCGGCTGTCGATCACGGTGAACTTGGGCAGGAAGTTCAGCGCCAGCAGCAGCAGGATCACCGTGACCACCTCGACCGAGATCTGCGTCAGCGCCAGGTCGGGGGCGGACAGGTAGATGAAGCTGACCGAGACCATCAGGCCGATGATGCCGACCAGCACCAGCGCCAGGATGCGGTGGCGGTGAAAGGCTACCATGCAGCAGGTCGCCACCATCAGCGCCACCCAGCCGACCAGCGGCACCGGCTGGACGGGCAGCATGGGTCGGGTCGCGCCCTGCCAGCCTCCGGTCGAGAAGGCCCAGAAGCCGCACAGCACCACGGTCAGCGAAAAGGCCGCGAAGGCCCGCGACATCGAGCCGTTGGTCAGCCGGTCGGTAAAGACGCCCGCCGCGCAGGTCGCCGCGCGGGTGACGGCGTCGAAGATCGCCTTGGCGTCCAGCCAGGCCATCGCCGCCCGCATGGCCAGCAGCCGGCGGTTCAGCGCCAGCAGCAGCGCCCCGCCGACCAGCGCGGTGATCGACAGCATCAGGGCCGGGGTGACGCCATGCCACAGCGTCAGATGCGGATGCTGGGCGGTGCCGGTGACGGCGCTGGCCGAGGCCTCGACCAGCCAGCCGGCCATGCCGGCGGGAAACAGCCCGATCAGCACCACCAGCACCACCAGCAGCGCCGGGGCGCACCACAGGCCAAAGCCCGGATCATGCGGGCGATGCGGGTAATCCTGGCGCTCGGGGCCGAAGAACACCTGCCAGACGAAGCGCAGCGAATAGCAGACCGAGAACAGCGCCCCCAGCGTCGCCATCGCCGCCACCAACACGGGGCTGCCCTGCCAGGCGGCATGGGTCGCCTCCTCCAGCATCAGCTCTTTCGACAGGAAGCCGTTCAGCGGCGGAATGCCGGCCATGGACAGCGCCGCCACGGTGCCGATGACGAAGGTCACGGGCATCAGCCGCCGCAAGCCGCCCAGCCGGGCGATGGAACGGGTGCCGGTCTCGTGGTCGATGATGCCGGCGGTCATGAACAGCGCCGCCTTGAAGGTGGCGTGGTTGATGATGTGGAACACCGCCGCCACCGCCGCCGCCTCGGTGCCGAAGCCCAGAAGCATGGTGATGAGGCCCAGATGCGAGACGGTCGAAAAGGCCAGCAGCGATTTCAGGTCGTCGCGGAAGATGGCGATCCAGGCCGCCAGCACCATGGTCACAAGGCCGGTCGTCGCGACGATGTAGAACCATTCAGGCGTGCCCGACAGCACCGGCCAGAGCCGCGCCATCAGGAACAGCCCGGCCTTCACCATGGTCGCCGAATGCAGATAGGCCGAGACCGGCGTCGGCGCCGCCATCGCGTGCGGCAGCCAGAAATGGAACGGGAACTGCGCCGATTTGGTGAAGGCGCCCAGCAGGATCAGCAGCAGCGCCGGCAGGTAATACGGGCTGGCCTGGATCGCCTCGCGCGCCTGCAGGATGTCGCCAATGTCGAAGCTGCCGGCGATATTGCCCAGGATCAGCATCCCCGCGATCATGGCAAGCCCGCCCATGCCGGTCACGGTCAGCGCCATGCGGGCGCCCTGCCGCCCCTCGGGCAGGTGCTTCCAGTAGCCGATCAGCAGGAAGGACGACAGCGAGGTCAGCTCCCAGAACACCAGCAGCAGCAGGATGTTGTCGGACAGCACGATGCCCAGCATCGCGCCCTGGAACAGCATCAGGTAGGTGTAGAACACGCCCACCGGATCCTCGCGCGACAGGTAATGGCGCGCATAGGCGATGATCAGCAGGCCGATGCCCAGGATCAGGATGCCGAACAGAAGCCCCAGCCCGTCGATGCGGAAATGCGCGTTCAGCCCCAGCGAAGGCAGCCAGGCGAAGCGCGCCGTGACCACCTCGCCCGCCATGATCGCCGGGATGTGCAGGCAAAGCCCCAGCAGCGCGACGAATGTCGCCGTCGCGCAGGAGATCGCCGCGACATCGCGCCCCGAGCGGATCAGCAATCCGGGCAGCAGCGCCCCGATGAACGGAAGCACGGCGATCAGCGCTGGCGACATTGTCCCTCGTTCCTTATCGTGCCCCTCTGTCCCCGATGGGTGCCGGCGATGTCAAGCCGATCACGAAAGCCGCTAGGCGATGTTCGCCTTTCGTGCTAACGCTTGGCAAAAAGGGAACAGGCATGAAGATCATCGGCATAGACCCCGGCCTGCGGAACATGGGCTGGGGCGTGATCGCGGTCGAGGGGCCGCGCCTGCGGCATCTCGGCAACGGCATCGTCCATTCCGAGGCGGGCGAGCTGGGGCCGCGCCTGGCCGCGCTCTACCGCGGGCTTTGCGCGGTGATCCTGCGCCACGCCCCCGATGCGGCGGCGGTCGAGCAGACCTTCGTGAACAAGGACGCGCTCGGCACGCTGAAGCTGGGCCAGGCGCGCGGCATCGCCCTGCTGGCCCCGGCCGAGGCCGGGCTGGAGATCGGCGAATACGCCCCGAACGCGGTCAAGAAGACCGTGGTCGGGGTCGGCCATGCCGCCAAGGAACAGATCCAGCACATGGTCCGCTTCATGCTGCCCGGGGTGGAATTCGCCGGGCCGGACGCGGCGGATGCGCTGGCCGTGGCAATTTGTCACGCCCATCACCTGCAGGGCCGCGCCCTGCGCATCAAGGCCAGCGCATGAGGGGCGGGGCATGATCGGACGCATCGCCGGGGTGATCCTGCATCGGGCGCAGGACCATGTGCTGATCGACGTGCGCGGCGTGGGCTATATCGTCCATGTCAGCGAACGCACCGCCGCCAGCCTGCCCCCCGCCGGGCAGGCGACGGCGCTTTATACCGAATTGCTGGTGCGCGAGGACCTGTTGCAGCTGTTCGGCTTCCCGACGCTGCTGGAAAAGGAATGGCACCGGCTTCTGACCTCGGTGCAGGGGGTGGGGGCCAAGGTGGCGCTGGCGATCCTCGGCACGCTGGGGCCGGACGGGCTGTCGCGGGCGCTGGCGCTCGGCGACTGGTCGGCGCTGCGCAAGGCGCCGGGCGTCGGGCCGAAACTGGCGCAGCGCGTGACCATGGAGCTGAAGGACAAGGCCCCGGCCGTCATGGCGATGGGCGGCAACCTGACCGTCGATCCCGGTCCCCTGCCCGAGCCCTCGGCCGAGGTGATCGAGGTGCCTGTCGCCCGGACCGCACCGGCGGCGCCGTCCTCGGCCCAGGCGACGGCGGATGCGCTCTCGGCCCTGGGCAATCTGGGCTATGCTCCGTCCGAGGCCGCCTCGGCGGTGGCCGAGGCCGCGGCGCGGGAACCGCAGGCGGCCACGGCGGCTTTGATCCGCGCGGCCCTGCGGCTGCTGGCCCCCAAGGAGTGACGACCATGACCGGAAACCTGCGCACCTTCGTCCTGATGGCCGCCCTGACCGCGCTGGTCATAAGCATGGGCTGGCTGATGGGCGGCCAGGGCGGCGCGGTGATCGCACTGGTGCTGGCCGGCGCCGGCAACCTGTTCGCCTGGTGGAACAGCGACAAGATGGTGCTGCGCCAGCAGGGCGCGCATCCGGTCACCCGACAGCAGGCGCCGGAACTGGTGGACATGGTGGCGGCGCTGGCCCAGCGGGCGAACCTGCCGATGCCCAAGGTCTATGTGCTGGAAACCGAGCAGCCCAACGCCTTCGCCACCGGCCGCAACCCGGAAAGCGCCGCCGTCGCGGTGACGCAGGGCATCATGCGGGTTCTGAACCGCGACGAGCTGGCGGGCGTGATCGCGCATGAACTGGCGCATATCAGGCATCGCGACACCCTGACCATGACGGTGACCGCGACCATGGCCGGCGCCATCGCCATGCTGGGCAACATGCTGATGTTTTCCAGCCTGTTCGGCGGGCGCGACGACAATCGCGGCGGCGGGCTGGCCGGCATCCTGGCGATGATCTTTGCCCCGATGGCGGCGGGGTTGGTGCAGATGGCGATCTCGCGCACCCGGGAATACGAGGCCGACCGCATGGGCGCGCAGATCTGCGGCCAGCCGATGGCGCTGGCGGGCGCACTGGCCAAGATCTCGCGCACGGCCGGGCAGGTGGTGAACGTCCCGGCCGAGCGGAACCCGGCCTCGGCGGCGCTGTTCATCGTCAACCCGCTGCACGCGCTGCGCATGGATCGGCTGTTCGCCACCCACCCGCCGGTTGAGGAGCGCATTGCCCGGCTGCAGGCCATGGCCGGCGGCTTTGCCGCCTCGCGCGTTCCGGGCGTCTCGGGCGGCGGCGGCCCCTGGAGCGACCGATGAGCCAGCCGGACCCGATGCTGCGTCCTGACCCGATCGAGGGCGAGACCGAGGACCGCGCGCTGCGCCCGCAGATGCTGGCGGATTTCGTCGGCCAGGCCGAAGCGCGGGCCAACCTGCGCGTCTTCATCGAAAGCGCCCGCATGCGCGGCAAGGCCATGGACCACACGCTGTTCCACGGCCCCCCCGGCCTCGGCAAGACCACGCTGGCGCAGATCATGGCGCGCGAGCTGGGGGTGAACTTCAAGATGACCTCGGGCCCGGTGCTGGCGCGGGCGGGCGATCTCGCCGCGATCCTGACCAACCTGGAAGCCCGCGACGTGCTGTTTATCGACGAGATCCACCGCATGAACCCGGCGGTCGAGGAGATCCTCTATCCGGCGATGGAGGATTTCGAGCTGGACCTGGTGATCGGCGAAGGCCCGGCGGCGCGCACGGTGCGGATCGAGCTGCAGCCCTTCACCCTGGTCGGTGCCACCACCCGGCTCGGCCTGCTGACCACGCCGCTGCGTGACCGCTTCGGCATCCCGACCCGGCTGCAATTCTACACCATCGAGGAACTCGACCTGATCGTGACCCGCGGCGCCCGGCTGCTGGGCATCCCCTCGGAACCCGAGGGCACGCGCGAGATCGCCCGCCGCGCCCGCGGCACGCCGCGCATCGCCGGGCGGCTCTTGCGCCGGGTGATCGACTTCGCCCTGGTCGAGGGCGACGGCCGCCTGACCCGGCAGATCGCCGATTCGGCGCTGACCCGGCTTGGCGTCGATCACCTGGGCCTCGACAGCGCCGACCGCCGCTACCTGACGCTGATGGCCGAGCATTACGGCGGCGGCCCGGTCGGGGTCGAAACGCTGTCCGCGGCGCTGTCGGAAAGCCGCGACGCCATCGAGGAGGTGATCGAGCCCTATCTGATGCAACAGGGCCTGGTCGCCCGTACGCCGCGCGGCCGGATGCTGGCGCGGCTGGGCTGGCGCCACCTGGGCCTCGACGCGCCGCGCACGCAGGAGAACCTGTTCGATGAGTGACCCAACCGACCGCATCCGCGACAGCTTCGACCGCCAGACCATGATGCAGACGCTGGGCGCCACCCTGCTGGAGGTCGCACCGGGCAAGGTCAGCATCGCCGCGCCGATCCTGCCCACGGCGCTGCAGCAGCACGGCGCCGGCCATGCCGGGCTGGCCTTCAGCATCGGCGATTCGGCCGCGGGCTATGCCGCGCTGTCGCTGATGCCCGAGGATACCGAGGTGATGACGGTGGAAATGAAGATCAACCTGATGTCGCCCGCCGTCGGGGACCGGCTGCTGGCCGAAGGACGGGTGATCCGTCCCGGCCGCCGCATCATGGTCGTCACCGCCGATGTCTGGGCCGAGACCGGCGAGAGCCGCAAGCATGTCGCCATGTTGCAGGGCACGATGATCCCGGTCTGATGCCGCAGCCTTGCGCGACCTGACCCGCACCGCACCGGGACTCCGGCCCCTCGCAGGATAAGGGCCGGCGAAGACGCGGGCGGATCGCCCGATCGCCGGCCAAAACGCGGCGGCTAGGCCCGGTCGCCGCCCGAGAGGGCGCGGTCCTCTTGCGCGATGAAGTGATCCATCATCACCCGCCACAGCCGCTCGGCCAGGTCGGGATCCAGCCCGTGCGCGCTTGCCAGCCGCCGGGCATTGGCGGCGACCTCCTCGACGCGGCTGTCGATCCGGGCCGGCAGGTTCTCGCGGGCCTTGATCCGGGCCGCCTCGTCGATCAGCGCCGAGCGCTCGGCCAAAAGCACCACCAGCCGCGCGTCCAGCGCGTCGATGCGAGCGCGCAATGCAGGCATGGCAGAATTCGGCGGCAGTTCGGGTTCAGGAAGACTCATGCCCCGACCCATGCCCTGCCGGGCGCGCCGGTGCAAGCCCCGGCTGTGGCGAATTTATCGCAGCGCATCGGCGGATTTCCGCCGAAGCCGTGGCGATCTGGCGAGAATCGGCGTTTTGACGTCAACTGGAATCAGGGCGGTGCCACGCCCATTGCGAAAGGTGATCGGATGAAGGCAGCCGGTTTCGTGATCCAAGTGGGGTTCGGCCTGGGATTGGCGCTTGGCGCCGTCGCGCTTCTGCTGCTGTGATTTTCAGCGCGCCGTTCGGACCGGCCCCTGGCGTCAATGAAAAACCCCCGGCTATCGGGCCGGGGGGGTTTCCTGTCTGCTCGCCGGCTCAGCCCTGCGGCTGCGGCGCCGCGTCCGGCGCGGGCTTGGCCGCACCCGCGCGCGGGATGGCGCTGACCGAGGGGATCGAGGAACCGGGCGGATTCTCGTCGCCGCCCAGCGGCTCGCCCCGGATCACCCGGCCGATATCCTCGCCGGTCAGGGTCTCGTATTCCAGCAGCCCCTTGGCCAGCCGCTCGAACTCCTCCTCCTTCTCGGTCAGGATGCGATAGGCTTCGCGATAGCCTTCCTCGATCAGGTCGTGGACCTCCTTCTCGATCAGCTCCTTGGTGGCGGCCGAGACCGAGAAGCCGCCGGTATTGCCGGAATAGCCCTCATGCGCCTCGGCATAGTCGATATTGCCGACCTTGTCGGACATGCCCCAGCGCATCACCATGGCGCGGGCCAGCTGGCTGGCCTGCTGGATGTCTCCGGCCGGGCCGTTCGACACCCCTTCCTCGCCGTATTTGATGATCTCGGCCGCCTTGCCGGCCATGGTCATGGCGAGCTTCTGCTTGGCCTCGTCCTTGTGATAGTTCAGGCGGTCCATTTCCGGCAGGCTGACCACCATGCCGAGCGCGCCGCCGCGCGGGATGATCGTCGCCTTGTAGACCGGATCGCATTTCGGCAGGGACAGGCCGACGATGGCGTGGCCGGCCTCGTGATAGGCGGTCTTTTCCTTCTGCTCGGGGGTCAGGACCATGCTGCGGCGCTCGACCCCCAGCATCACCTTGTCCTTGGCGTTCTCGAAATCCTCCATGGTGACGAAGCGGCGGCCGATGCGGGCGGCCATCAGCGCGGCCTCGTTCACCAGGTTCATCAGGTCGGCGCCGGAAAAGCCCGGCGTGCCGCGGGCGATGATGCGCAGGTCCACGTCGGGACCGACCGGCACCTTGCGCGAATGCACGCCCAGGATCTTCTCGCGCCCCTTGATGTCCGGATTCGGCACGTAGATCTGGCGGTCGAAGCGGCCGGGGCGCAGCAGCGCCGGATCCAGCACGTCCTTGCGGTTGGTGGCGGCGATGATGATGACGCCCTCGTTGGCGTCGAAGCCGTCCATTTCCACCAGCAGCTGGTTCAGGGTCTGCTCGCGCTCGTCATTGCCGCCGCCGATGCCGACGCCGCGGGCGCGGCCGACCGCGTCGATCTCGTCGATGAAGACGATGCAGGGGGCGGATTTCTTGGCCTGCTCGAACATGTCGCGGACGCGGCTGGCGCCGACGCCGACGAACATCTCGACGAAATCCGAGCCGGAGATGGTGAAGAAGGGCACCCCCGCCTCGCCGGCGATGGCGCGGGCGAGCAGCGTTTTACCCGTGCCGGGCGGGCCGACCAGCAGCGCGCCTTTCGGGATCTTGCCGCCGAGCCGGCTGAACTTCTGCGGGTTGCGCAGGAATTCGACGATCTCCTCAAGCTCCTCCTTGGCCTCGTCGATGCCGGCGACATCGTCGAAGGTGACGCGGCCGTGCTTCTCGGTCAGCAGCTTGGCGCGGCTTTTTCCGAAGCCCATGGCCCCGCCTTTGCCGCCGCCCTGCATCCGGTTCATGAAGAAGATCCAGACGCCGATCAGCAGGATGAAGGGCAGCCAGACGCCAAGAAGCGACATGAAGCCCGATTGCTGCTGGCGCTCGACCTTGACCTCGACGCCCTTGTCGATCAGCCGGTCGGCGATTTCCTCGCCCTGGGGGCGGACGGTGGCGTATTGCTTGCCGTCCTTGTCGGTGATGCCGATATTCTCTCCGTCGATGGTGACGGACGTGACCTCATCCTTGTCCACCCGCTGGATGAAGTCCGAATAGCTGATCTGGCGGCTGTTCATCTGGGCCGATCCGTCGCTGAACAGGTTGAACAGCGCCAGGATCATCAGAAACAGCACGACCCAGAAGGCGATATTGCGCGCGTTGCCCAAAGGCATGTCCTCCGCGGGTAAACAGGCTTTCGAGTGAAAATAGGGATTCCGGCGTCAGGTTCAATGCACATAGAGCAGCGCGCGGAATTCAGGCAGGCCGCGCAGCGGTTCGGCAGAGATGCCGGCGGCCGGGCGCAGCACCGGCGCGGCGACAAGCCGCCCGTCCTGCCAGATTCCGGGACTGGCGGCGGCCTCGTCGCGCTGCAGGCCCGAATCGCGCCAGTCCAGGGCCGGCAGCGGCGCATGGCCCAGGGCCCGCACCTCTTGCCTTGGCCCCAGCCCCGACAGGCGCCAGCGGCCGTCCCAGACTGCCGGGGCGCCGCTGGCCGCCGGGCTGCGCGCCG
>NZ_JAEHFP010000039.1 GCF_016446475.1 Paracoccus binzhouensis
CCGCGCGCCGCGGCGGCGGCGTGCCCGCAAGGGCCGGCCGCGGCTCGGGCTCGCGCACCGGATCCTCGGTGCCGGATCCTGTGCCGCCCTGCAGCCGCGCCAGCATGGCGCGCAGCTCCTCGGCCTCCTGCCGCAGCAAGAGCAGGCTGCGCGCCGACCAGACCGCCAGCCAGATCAGCGCCAGCGGCAGCAGCAGCCCGACCAGCCAGACCGGCCAGCCGGCGCCGCCCTGACCCTCGGCCTCGGGGCCCAGCAGGGCGAAAAGCCCGGCCAGCGCCAGCCAAGCCAGGCTGGCCGCCACGCCGACGGCCAGCACCCGGTTGCGGGCCTGCATCACTGCCAGGCGGCGCAGGCCATCAAGCGAGGTCATGCGTCCGGTCCCGCAGCTCAGACATAGCGGATCGAGAGGATCTCATAGGATTTCCCGCCGCCGGGGGTGACGACCTCGACGCTGTCGCCCTCGTCCTTGCCGATCAGGGCGCGGGCCAGCGGCGAGCGGATGTTCAGCAGCCCGCGCTCCAGGTCGGCCTCGGCCTCGCCGACGATCTGGTAGGTGCGCTCCTCCTCGGTGTCCTCGTCCAGCAGCGTGACGGTGGCGCCGAACTTGACGCTGCCGTTCAGCCGCGACGGGTCGATCACCTCGGCACGCGAGATGATCATCTCCAGTTCCTTGATCCGGCCCTCGACGAAGCTCTGCTTTTCGCGGGCGGCATGGTATTCGGCATTCTCCGACAGGTCGCCATGCTCGCGCGCCTCGGCAATGGCGCGGATCACCGCCGGACGTTCGACGGCGCGCAGCTCGCGCAGCTCCTCGTCCAGCTGGTCGTAGCCCGCGCGGGTCATCGGTATCTTTTCCATTCCAGTCCTTCCCGCCGCCACATGCGACGCAAGTCAACACGAAACACGGTGTTGGAACGCCCCCGGCCTTGGGCCGAGGGCGTCCGCAGAAATCCGGGGGGCATCGTGGCGCGATCCGTCCCCCGTTTCAAGCCCCGGCAAAAGCCCTCCGCGACAGCTCGCGCAGAAAGGTCGCAGAATTGCAATTGTTCGTCGCGTTCCGATTGCCGGCAAGAATGTTACGCGCTAGGTGTTCGGCGCACAGTCAAGAGCCAGGGGATTGGAGGCCGAGCCATGTCTGAGATCGTCCGCGAGTCGATGGATTACGACGTCGTGATCGTGGGTGGCGGGCCTGCCGGCCTGTCTGCGGCGATCCGGCTGAAGCAGCTCAACCCCGAGCTGTCCGTGGTGCTCCTGGAGAAGGGCTCGGAGATCGGCGCGCATATCCTCTCGGGCGCGGTGCTGGACACCTCGGGCCTCGACAAGCTGATCCCCGACTGGAAGGAGAAGGGCGCGCCGGTCACCACCGAGGTCACCCAGGACAATTTCTACATCCTCGGCCCGCATGGCCAGGTCCGGGTGCCGAACTGGCCGATGCCGCCGCTGATGTCGAACCACGGCAAATACATCGTCAGCATGGGCAATGTCTGCCGCTGGCTCGCCGAACAGGCCGAGGCGCTGGAAGTGGAAATCTTCCCCGGCATGGCCTGCTCGCAGCTGGTCTACGAGGGCGAGCGCGTGGTCGGCGTCGTCGCCGGCGAGATGGGGCTGAATGCCGACGGCAGCCCCGGCCCGGCCTACGAGCCCGGCATGGAGTTGCGCGGCAAATACGTGCTGATCGCCGAGGGCGTGAGGGGCTCTCTCGCCAAGGAACTGATCGGCAAATACGATCTCTCGGTCGGGCACGAGCCGCAGAAATTCGGCCTCGGCATGAAGGAGATCTGGGAGATCGACCCCGCCAAGGCCAAGCCCGGCACGGTGACGCATACCATGGGCTGGCCCTTGGGCAAGAATGCCGGCGGCGGCTCGTTCATCTATCACCTCGAGGGCAACCAGGTGCTGGTCGGCTTCGTCGTGCACCTGAACTATGCCAACCCCTATCTCTACCCCTACATGGAGTTCCAGCGCTTCAAGCACCACCCGCTGGTCGCGGACCTCTTGGAGGGCGGCAAGCGCGTCGCCTACGGCGCCCGCGCCATCTCCGAGGGCGGCTGGCAATCGATCCCGAAGCTGACGGTGCCCGGCGCGGCGCTGCTCGGCTGCTCGGCGGGACTGGTGAACGTGCCGCGCATCAAGGGCAACCACAACGCCATGCTGTCCGGCATCGCTGCGGCCGAGGCGGCGGCGGCGGCCATCACCGCCGGCCGTGCGGGCGACGAGCTGACCGATTACGAGGCCGAGGTCCGCAAGGGCGCCATCGCCCGCGACCTGAAGCCGGTCAGGAACGTCAAGCCGGTCTGGTCGAAGCTGGGGCTCTGGGCCAGCCTGGCGCTTGGCGGCTTCGACATGTGGGTGGCGAACCTCACGGGCTGGAACCCCTTGGGCACCTGGAAGCACGGCAAGACCGATGCGCAGGCCACCGGCAAGGCGGCGGATTTCCAGCCCATCGACTACCCGAAGCCGGACGGCAAGCTGTCCTTCGACCGGCTGACCAACGTGGCGTTTTCCTTCACCAATCACGAGGAAAGCCAGCCCTGCCACCTGAAGCTGAAGGATCCCGCGATCCCGATTTCGGTGAACCTGCCGCTTTATGCCGAGCCGGCGACGCGCTACTGCCCGGCCGGGGTCTATGAGGTGCTGGAGGGCGAGGGCGGCCCGCGCTTCCAGATCAACTTCCAGAACTGCGTGCATTGCAAGACCTGCGACATCAAGGATCCCTCCCAGAACATCAACTGGACAACCCCACAGGGCGGAGACGGGCCGAACTACCCGAATATGTGATCGCGGCAGGGCGCACCGGCCCGGCGGCGGCGTTGCCCACCGAAGCGACGGCGGCTAGGGTCGGGGCGCGAATTGCCAAGGACTGGGCCAAGCCGTGACGACAAGACTGATCCCCATGGCGCTGATCGCGCTGACCGCCGCGCTGCCGCTGCAGCAGGGCGCCGCATGGGCCGCCCCGACGCTGGCCCAGGCCGAAACCCCCGAGGTCCCCGACGGCGACCGCCCGGCGCATCGGCCGACCGAGCCGACAGCAGGGCCGGCGACCGAGGTCCGCGGCCTGGCCGGCCCCTATCTGGCCGCGCGCATGGCCGCGATCCAGAACGACTATCGCAACGCCGCCACCTATTACCTGCAGGCCCTGGCCCAGGACGATACCGATGGCTACCTGCAGGACAGCGCCCTGGTGGCGCTGATCTCGGCCGGCGAGATGGAGCGTGCCACCGCCCTGGCCGTCACCATGTCCGACCAGGGCCGCGCCACCGAACTGGCCAGGCTGGTGCAGCGCGCGGAACTGGCCCGGGCCGGGCGCTGGGACGACCTGATCGCCGCTATCGACACCGCCCCCACGCCCGAGACCGGCGCGGACGCGCCCGGCGGCGGTGCGCTGGTCGACGGCATGATGCGGGCCTGGGCGCTGCTGGGCGCCGGCAAGGCGGGCGAGTCGCTTTCCGCCTTCAAGAAGCTTGCCACCCTGCGCGGCGCCGGACCGATGGTGAGCTACCATCTGGCGCTGACCAAGGCCAAGGTCGGCGATTTCGAGGGCGCCGAGGAACTGCTGGCCGATCCCGCCACCGGCGCACATATCCTGGGCGTCGTGGCCCGCGCCCAGGTGCTGTCGCAGCTTGAACGCAACCGCGACGCCATCGCCATGCTGGAGGGCACCCCCGGCTTTGCCGAGGAACCGCATCTGATGGCCCTGCGCGACCGCATGGCCAAGGGCGAAACGCTGGCCTTCGATTCGATCCGCACGCCCTCGGACGGGATCGCGCAGGTGTTCCTGACCTTCGGCTCGGTGCTGGCGACCAGCGACGAGCCCGACCCGCTGGCGCTGATCCATGCCCGGCTGGCCGAATACCTGGCCCCCGACCTCGGCGAGGCGCATCTGCTGAGCGCGCAGCTGCTGCAGGGCTTCGGCCAGTTCGACCTGGCCGAGCGCGAATTCGAGAAGCTGCGCGAGCTGGGCGACATGCGCCCGATCGCCGAGCTGTCGCGCATCGACGCCCTGGCCCGGGCCGAGCGGCTCGACGATGCCGAAAAGGCGGCGCTGGCGCTGACCGCCGCCCATCCCGAGCTGGCCCAGGGCTGGATCGCGCTGGGGGACCTGTTGCGCCAGCAGGACAAGTTCGGCCAGGCGGTGCCGGCCTATGACAAGGCGCTGAGCCTGATCGGCGACCAGGACCCCGAGGCGCGCTGGTTCCCGCTCTACGCCCGCGGCATCGCCCTGGAACGCTCGGGCCAGTTTCCCAAGGCCGAGGCCGACCTGCGCGCCGCGCTGAAGATCCGCCCGGATTCGCCGCAGGTGCTGAACTATCTTGGCTACAGCCTGGTGGACCGCAACGAAAAGCTGGACGAGGCGCTGCGGCTGATCAAGCGCGCGGTCGAGCTGCGCCCGGATGACGGCTATATCCTCGATTCGCTGGCCTGGGCCTATTACCGGCTCGGCCGCTATTCCGAGGCGGTCGCGCCGATGGAGCGCGCCGTCGCCGCCATGGCCAGCGATTCGCTGGTCAACGACCACATGGGCGACATCTACTGGATGGTCGGCCGCAAGCGCGAGGCCGAGATCCAGTGGCACCGCGCCCTGTCGCTGAAGCCGGAAACCGAGGCTGAGGCCCGCCGCATCCGCGCCAAGCTGGAGCGCGGGCTGGACGCGGTGCTGGCCGAGGAAAAGGCCAATGGCGGCAAGCTGCCCGAACCCCGCACACCCGAACCTCGCACATCGGAACCCGCCGGGGCCGACTGATCCATGCCCTTGTCCCGGCGCGAGGCGGCGCCCGCCAAGCTGAACCTGACCCTGCACGTCACCGGCCGCCGCCCGGACGGCTATCACCTGCTCGATTCTCTGGTGGTGTTCCTGGACCTGGGCGATGTGGTGACGGTGACGCCGGGGCCGCTGTCGCTCAGCCTGGCCGGCCCCTTTGCCCAGGGCCTGGCGGCCGAGCCCGACAACCTGTGCCTGCGCGCCGCGCGGCTGGCCGGGCGCGAGGCGCGGATCACCCTGGAAAAGAACCTGCCGGTGGCCTCGGGCATCGGCGGCGGCTCGGCCGATGCGGCGGCGGTGCTGCGGGCGCTGGATGCCGCCCCCGGCGGGCTGGAAACGCTGGGCGCCGACGTGCCCGCCTGCCTGGCCAGCCGGCCGGTGCGCATGCAGGGGCTGGGGGAAATCCTGACGCCGCTGCCGCCGCTGCCGCCGCTCGATGTGCTGCTGGTCAATCCCGGCCGCGGCCTTGCCACGCCCGAGGTGTTCAGGGCGCTGACGCGGCGGGACAATCCGCCGATGCCCGAGCCGCTGCCGGATTTCCCCGACATCGGCACGTTGATCGGATTCCTGCAGGATTGCCGCAACGATCTGGAAGCGCCGGCCATCGCCCTGATGCCGGAAGTTTCCGCCTGCCTGGCCGCGATCCGGGCCGAGGGTGCGCCGCTTGCCCGCATGTCCGGCTCGGGCGCGACCTGCTTCGGGCTTTTCGCCACCGCGTCCGAGGCCGAGGCCGCCCGCGCCCGCATCGCCGCGGCCAATCCCGGCTGGTGGGTGGCCACGTCTGGACTTGCGCCGGCAAAGCTCTAACCTGCCGAAAAATCCGAAAGGGAACATCATGCTGCGCCTCGGCGTCAACATCGACCACGTCGCCACCATCCGCAATGCCCGCGGCACGCCCTGGCCCGACCCGGTGCGCGCGGCGGAACTGGCCGAGGAGGCCGGCGCCGACGGCATCACCGCGCATCTGCGCGAGGATCGCCGCCATATCTCGGATGCGGATATCGACCGGCTGATGGCGGCGCTGCGCCTGCCGCTGAACCTGGAAATGGCCGCGACGGCCGAGATGCAGGCCATCGCCCTGCGCCACCGCCCGCATGCCGTCTGCATCGTTCCCGAAAAGCGCGAGGAACGCACCACCGAGGGCGGGCTCGACGTCGCCGGCAACGAAAGCTACCTGGCCGATTTCATCGCGCCGCTGCGCGAGGCGGGCTGCCGGGTCTCGCTGTTCATCGGCCACGAGGCGGAGCAGATCGAGGCCGCCGCCCGCATCGGCGCCGCGGTGGTCGAACTGCATACCGGCGCCTATTGCGACCTCGACACCGAGGGACGGCTGGCCGAACGCGACCTGGAACTGGAGGCCCTGCGCCGGGCCGCGGCCCAGGCGCATCTTCTGGGGCTCGAGGTCCATGCCGGCCACGGCCTGACCTTCGACACGGTCGGCCCCGTCGCCGCCATCCCCGAGCTGCGCGAGCTGAACATCGGCCATTTCCTGATCGCCGAATCGGTTTTCCTCGGCCTCGGCCCGGCGATCCGCGAGATGCGCCGGCGCATGGACGCCGCCCGCGCCTGATCTTTCCGTTTGCCAAATACCCATGTCACCACAGGACCGGACAGGCGCATGATTCTCGGCATAGGCTCGGACCTTTGCAACATCGACCGCATCGCCGGGGTGCTGGAGCGCCACGGCGACCGCTTCCGCCGGCGGGTATTCACCGAAACCGAGCTGGCGCTGGCCGCCCGCCGCCGGCACGAGGCCGCGACGCTCGCCAAGCGCTGGGCCGCCAAGGAGGCCTGCTCGAAGGCGCTGGGGACCGGGCTTGCCATGGGCATCAGCTGGCGCGACATGGCGGTCAGGAACCTGGCGACCGGCCAGCCGACCATGGCGCTGACCGGCTGGGCGGCCGAGCGGCTGACGGCGATGACGCCGGCCGGCCACCGCGCGCATGTGCATGTGACGCTGACCGACGACCACCCCTGGGCGCAGGCCTTCGTGGTGATCGAGGCGCTTCCCGACCGCGTGAACGGGACGGGCTGAAGTCCGGCACGGCTTGACTTTGCCGTCCCCGGCACCCCATGAACGCGCGACTTGCCGATGAAGGGAATGGCATCCATGGCGAAAAGCGTAGCCCGCAAGGATGGGGGCATCTGGGAAACCGTCAAGACCATCTTCTGGGCCTTGGTGATCGCCGGGGTGTTCCGCACCCTGTTCTTCCAGCCGTTCTGGATCCCCTCGGGCAGCATGAAGGACACGCTGCTGATCGGTGATTTCCTGTTCGTGAACAAGATGGCCTATGGCTATTCGCGGGTGTCCTGCCCCTTCGCGCTCTGCCCGATCCCGGGCCGCATCCTCGGCTCGGAACCCGAGCGCGGCGATGTCGTGGTCTTTCGCCACCCGACCCGCGGCGACGACTTCATCAAGCGGGTGATCGGCCTGCCCGGCGACCGCATCCAGGTGAAGAACGGCGTGCTGTGGATCAACGGGCAAGAGGCGCCGCAGCAGCCGGCCGGCACCTTCAGCGAAACCTATGCCCCGCAGGGCCCGCAGCAAAGCCTGCCGAAATGCCGCAACGAGCCGGTGCCCGAGGGCGGGAGCTGCGAAAAGGACCGCCTGACCGAGACCCTGCCCAATGGCGTCACCCATGACGTGCTGAACATCTTCGACAACGGCCCCGGTGACAACACCGCCGAGTTCACCGTGCCCGAGGGGCATTACTTCTTCATGGGCGACAACCGCGACAACTCCGGCGATTCGCGCTGGCCGGCGGCGGTGGGCGGCGTCGGCATGGTGCCGGCGGAATATCTGATCGGCCGGGCCGACCGGATCATGTTCTCCTCGGCCGGCAAGTCGCTCCTGTATTTCTGGACCTGGCGGCCGGACCGCTTCTTCAAGGCGGTGAACTGAGGGAAGAATTGCCGCGGCGCCCCGCGCCGTGGCAGGATCGGCACATGAAGATCTCTGCAGAGCTGCGCGCATTCTCGGACCGCCTGGGGCATGAATTCTCGCGCCCCGAACTGTTGCGCCGCGCGCTGACGCATGGCTCGATCGCCAGCACCACTCGGCCCGACAACCAGCGCCTGGAATTCCTGGGCGACCGGGTGCTGGGCCTGACCATGGCCGAGGCGCTGTTCTCGGCCGACCGCGCCGCGACCGAGGGCCAGCTGGCGCCGCGCTACAACGCCCTGGTCAAGGGCGAGACCTGCGCCGCCATCGCTCGCGAGATCGGGCTGGGCGAGGTGCTGAAGCTCGGCCGCTCCGAGATGATGTCGGGCGGCCGCCGCAAGGAGGCGCTGCTGGCCGATGCGATGGAGGCGGTGATCGCCGCCGTCTATCTGGATGCCGGCTTCGAGGCGGCGCGCAAGGTGGTGCTGCGGCTCTGGGCCGAGCGGCTGGAGAATGTCGAAAGCGACGCCCGCGACGCCAAGACCGCGTTGCAGGAATGGGCGCAGGCCCAGGGCATGAGCCCGCCGCGCTATGTCCAGACCGCGCGCAGCGGCCCGGACCATGCCCCGGAATTCGAGATCACCGTCCGGCTGGACGACGGCCGCGAGGCCGCCGCCCAGGGCAAGGGCACCAAACGCAGCATCGAACAGGCGGCCGCCGCCGCCCTGCTCGAGCAGATCGAAAGAACGACATGAGCGAGACACGCGCGGGCTTCGTCGCCCTGATCGGCGAGCCGAATGCCGGCAAATCCACCCTGCTGAACCGCATGGTCGGGGCCAAGGTCTCGATCGTGACCCACAAGGTGCAGACCACCCGTGCCCGCATCCGCGGCATCGCGATGGCGGGCGCCAGCCAGATCGTTTTCGTCGACACGCCCGGCATCTTCCGCCCGCGCCGCAGGCTGGACCGCAGCATGGTCAAGGCGGCCTGGGGGGGCGCGGCCGATGCCGACGTGATCCTGCTGCTGATCGAGGCGCATCGCGGCTTGACCGACGGCGCGCAGGCGATCATCGACAGCCTGCGCCAGCATGCCGGCCAGACCCCGGTGGCGCTGGTCATCAACAAGATCGACCGGGTGAAGTCCGAGGCGCTGCTGGCGCTGTCGCAACAGGTCAATGCCGCGTTCGACTTTACTCGCACCTTCATGATCTCGGCCGAAAAGGGCTATGGCTGCGACGACCTGCTGGACTGGCTGGCCGGGCAGGTGCCCGAGGGGCCCTGGCTTTACCCCGAGGATCAGGTGGCCGACCTGCCGATGCGCATGATCGCCGCCGAGATCACCCGCGAGAAGCTGACCCTGCGCCTGCACGAGGAAATTCCCTATCAGCTGACGGTCGAGACCGAGCGCTGGGAAGAGAAGAAGGATGGCTCGGCGCGGGTCGAGCAGGTGGTCTATGTCGCCCGGCCCGGCCACAAGGGCATCGTGCTGGGCAAGGGCGGCGAGACGATCAAGGCCGTGGGCCAGGCGGCGCGAGCCGAGCTGGCCGAGTTCATGGGCCGCCCCGTCCACCTGTTCCTGCAGGTGAAGGTGCGCGAGAACTGGCTGGACGAGGCCGAGCGCTACAACGAGATGGGCCTCGACTTCCGCGACGGCGATGCCTGAGCCGCGGCTGGCCGCCGGCATCTGGGTCGCGGCCTATCTGCGCCGGCTGGGGCTGGCCGGCATCCCGGCCTATGTCACCCGGCACGGCGACGACACCGCGGGCAGCGTGATGGTGAAATGCGCCACGCTGGACGGCCGCGCCAGCCTGTGGATCCGCGAATGGGATTTCGAGACCGACCGGCGGATCTGGCTGCAGCTGAACGAGGCCGGGGAGCCCGAGATCGATGCCGAGATCGCCCGCAATGCCGCCCGCGACCCCGACCTGTGGGTGATCGAGATCGAGAGCCGCGACGGCCGCACCCTGCTGGATCAGGACGGGCTGGCTTGAACCCTTGCCGGGGGTATTTGGAAAACGGTGAAAGGGTCGGCGGAATCGTCCGGCTTGACGGGCGGCATGGGTATTTGGGGAGCAAAGAAGCCGGGGTTTGGGCCGGCTTCGTGGCGGCGGGGGCGTGACGCGGCGCGCATGCCGCGCGAACCGCTAAATCTTGTGGCTTTCCCGTGACATTCCGGACAGCGCACCCTATAAGATGAGGGTCCAAGGCAGGATAAGAAGACAATGACCGAACCCGCCCCCCAGACCTCCGATTACGGCGCCGATTCCATCAAGGTTCTCAAGGGCCTGGAAGCGGTGCGCAAGCGTCCCGGCATGTATATCGGCGATACCGACGACGGCTCGGGCCTGCATCACATGGTCTATGAGGTCGTGGACAACGGCATCGACGAGGCGCTGGCCGGTCATGCCGATTTCGTGCGCGTGAAAATCCATGCCGACAGCAGCGTCTCGGTGCGCGACAACGGCCGTGGCATTCCGGTGGACATGCACCCGACCGAAGGCGTCTCGGCGGCCGAGGTCATCATGACCCAGCTGCATGCCGGGGGGAAGTTCGACCAGAACAGCTACAAGGTCTCGGGCGGCTTGCACGGCGTCGGCGTCTCGGTGGTCAACGCGCTGTCGGACTGGCTGGAGCTGCGCATCTGGCGGGGTGGCAAGGAGCATTTCGCCCGTTTCGAGAACGGCGACACGGTCGAGCACCTGCGCGTGGTCGGCGATGCCGAGCCGGGCGAGAAGGGCACCGAGGTGCGCTTCCTCGCCTCGTCCAAGGAGGACCGGCCGGACGGCACCTTCTCGAACCGCGACTTCAGTTTCAAGGTGCTGGAGAACCGGCTGCGGGAGCTGGCCTTCCTGAACTCGGGCGTGCGCATCATCCTGGAGGACGAGCGCCATGCCGAACCGCTGCGGACGGAGCTTTACTATGAAGGCGGCGTGCGGGAATTCGTGAAGTTCATCGACCGTTCCAAGACCCCGGTCATGCCCGAGCCGATCTTCATCCAGGGCGAGAAGAACGGCATCGGCATCGAGGTGGCGATGTGGTGGAACGACAGCTATCACGAGACGGTGCTGCCCTTCACCAACAACATCCCGCAGCGCGACGGTGGCACCCATCTGGCCGGCTTCCGCGGCGCGCTGACCCGGGTCATCAACAACTACGCGCAATCGAACGGCCAGGCGCGCAAGGAAAAGGTCGATTTCACCGGCGACGACGCGCGCGAGGGGCTGACCTGCGTGCTGTCGGTCAAGGTGCCGGACCCGAAATTCTCCAGCCAGACCAAGGACAAGCTGGTCTCCTCCGAGGTGCGCCCGGCGGTCGAGGGGCTGGTGGGCGAGAAGCTGGCCGAATGGTTCGAGGAAAACCCGGCCGAGGCCAAGTCGATCCTGGGCAAGATCATCGAAGCCGCGCTGGCCCGCGAGGCGGCGCGCAAGGCCCGCGAGCTGACGCGCCGCAAGACGGCGATGGATGTGGCCAGCCTGCCCGGCAAGCTGGCCGATTGCCAGGAAAAGGACCCGGCCCTGTCCGAGCTGTTCATCGTCGAGGGCGACTCGGCCGGCGGCTCGGCCAAGCAGGGCCGTTCGCGCCAGAACCAGGCGGTGCTGCCCCTGCGCGGCAAGATCCTGAACGTGGAGCGGGCGCGCTTCGACCGAATGCTGTCCTCGGACCAGATCGGCACGCTGATCACCGCGCTGGGGACCGGCATCGGCCGGGACGAGTTCAACCTGGACAAGCTGCGCTACCACAAGATCGTCATCATGACCGATGCCGACGTGGACGGCGCGCATATCCGCACGCTTCTGCTGACCTTCTTCTTCCGGCAGATGCCGGAGCTGATCGAGGCCGGGCATCTCTATATCGCCCAGCCGCCGCTCTACAAGGTCAGCCGCGGACGGTCCGAGGTCTATCTGAAGGACGAGGCGGCGCTGGAGGATTACCTGATCGAGCAGGGCATCGACGGTGCCAGCCTGCGGCTGGGCAATGGCGAGCAGATCACCGGCGCCGACCTGGCCCGGGTGGTCGAGGAGGCGCGCACCGCGCGGCGCGTGCTGCGCGCCTATCCGACGCATTACCCGGCGCATATCACCGAACAGGCGGCCATCGCCGGCGCGCTGGTGCAGGGCCGCGTCGATGCCGATCCCCAGGGTGTCGCCGATGCCGTGGCGCAGCGCCTGAACATGATCGCCGAGGAATACGAGCGCGGCTGGACCGGCCGTCCGACCCAGGATGCTGGCATCCGCCTGACCCGGCTGCTGCGCGGGGTCGAGGAAAGCCGCACCCTGGACGGGCCGATGCTGCGCAGCGCCGAAAGCCGGCGGCTGGGCGCCATGACCGAGGCGCTGCACGAGATCTATGGCCAGACCGCGCATCTGATCCGCAAGGACCGCGACATTCCGATCCATGGCCCGATCAGCCTGCTGCAGGCCATCTTCCTGGAAGGGGAAAAAGGCCTGTCGCTGCAGCGCTACAAGGGCCTGGGCGAGATGAACCCGGAACAGCTGTGGGAAACCACGCTGGACCCGGCGGCGCGGACCATGCTGCAGGTGCGGATCGAGGATCTGAGCGAGGCCGACGACATCTTCACCAAGCTGATGGGCGATGTGGTCGAACCGCGACGCGATTTCATCCAGCAGAACGCACTGAGCGTGGAAAATCTGGACATCTGAAACGGCCTGGCTTTCAATCTCTGCAGCGAATCGCTAAGTTTTGATTCAATCTGTGGTTGATTGTTGCCATCCTGCCGCGGCCTGCATGAGAGAACGGTCATGTGATGCGGCAAAGCTTGCAACCTTGGGGTTGCAGGTCTAGCTCTGAAGAAAATTTCGACGCCGGCCATTGCATATTCCTGGCCGCGCCGTCCCTCGCATAGGAGTAGAAACATGCGTGCTGTTCGTCTGAACGCCCATATCGCCGCCTCGGTCGCTACGCTGGCGCTCGGCACCCTGGCCGCCAATGCCGGCGGCTACACCCCGCCGGTGGTCGATACCGGCGTGGTCGCCCCGGTGGTCGATGCCGCGCCGGTCGGCAACTGGCAGGGCGGCTATGCCGGTCTGACCCTGGGCTATGGCTTCGGCGGCGACGACGATGTGGGGATCAACGGCACCACTCCCGGCTCGCTGGAAATCAGCGGCGTGAACGGCGGCGTCCGCCTGGGCTATCGCTGGCAGCGCGACCGCTGGGTCATCGGCCCCGAACTGGGCTACGAGGGCGGCAATATCGACGACAGCTTCTCGGCCGGCGGCTATGACGCCGAAGCGAAGATCAAGAACGTTCTGGCCCTGCGCCTGAAGACCGGCTACGTCTTCGAGAACGACATCATGGTCTATGGCATCGCCGGCGTGGCGCGCGGCAAGGTCGATTACTCGGTGACCGGCAACGGTGCCGCCATCGACGACACCTATACCAAGACCGGCTATATCCTCGGCCTGGGCGCCGAGAAGATGATCAACGACCGCTGGTCGGTGACCGGCGAATACGAATATGCCAACTTCGGCAAGGAAACCCTGTCGGACGGCACCTACGAAACCGAGGCGACGCCCAAGTTCCACAACCTCAAGGTGGGCGTGAACTTCAAGTTCTGATCCACGGGATCTGATCCGGCTCCACGGACGGGAAAGGGTCGCTTTCGGGCGGCCCTTTTCGTTGGGGACCCTGGTCAGCGCTCTCTAGCGCCGCGGGCCGACGGGCAGGGCGATGGCACGGCGGCCGCAGGCCACGGCCAGGCCGTGCGGCACCAGCGCGCGCAGCGCCGGATCGTCATGGGACAGCCCGCCGGTATAGGCGCCGAAGGCCGGCAGCAGCAGGTGGTCCCGCCCCAGCAGGAAGGCGCGCCGCCGCTCGCCGGCAAGCCGCACCACCGGGTGGAAATGGCCGGAAATATCCGGGCCGGGGCCGGCCTCGTGCCGCAGCGCGACGCCGCCCAGCATCAGGCTTTCCGCCGCCGTGCCGGGCAGGCCGGCCGGCGCGCCCGGATCGTGGTTGCCGCCGATCCACAGCCAGTCGCGCCCCTGCGCCAGCCGCGACAGCGCGCTGGCGACCTGCGGATCCAGCGCCTCGGCAGCCGCCAGGTCGTCGAACCCGTCTCCCAGGCTGACGACGCGCCGCGGCTGCAAGGCGGCGATCTCGGCCACCAGCCGCTCCAGCGTCGCCAGCCCCTCATAGGGCGGCAGCAGGGGACCGCCGCGCCGGGCCATGCGCTCGGACTTGCCCAGGTGCAGGTCGGCCACGATCAGCCAGCCGCCCTCGGGCCACCACAGCGCGCCAGAAGCCCGCGCCTCAAGCCGCAAAGCATGGAAATCAAAGGCATATCCGCTCATGCGATCCCTTCCAGCCCGGCCTCGGCCATCAGCGCCGCGGCCTCGATCTGCGCCAGCCGCTCGCGACCCTCGCCGCGGATCGGCACCCGGCCGACCTCGAGCAGCAGCGGCGCGGCCATGGGCGAGACGCGGTCCAGCATCCGATGCGCACGCCGGGGCGAGCGGTCCAGCATTTCCTCGATCCGACCAAAATCGACAAGGCCCCGCCCGGCTTCCTCGGCGGTGATGCGCAGCAGCAGGTGGCCGGGATCGTATTTGCGCAGGGTGTCGTAAAGGATGTCGCTGGAGAAGGTCGCCTGCCGGCCGGTCTTCCGCTGCCCCGGCATGTTGCGCTGGATCAGCCCGGCGACGGTGGCGATATTGCGGAAGGTGCGCTTCATCACCGCATTGCCGCCCAGCCAGTCGCCCAGGCCCGCCCGCAGCCGCGCCCGGTCCAGCAGCGGCGACGGATCGCGCAGCGGATCCAGCGACCAGGCAAGCAGCGCGTAATCGGTGGACAGGAAACCCAAGGGGCCCAGCCCCGCTTCCTCCATCGCGCGGGTCAGCAGCAGGCCCAGCGTCTGCAAGGCATTGCGGCCGGCGAAACCGTAAAGCGCGAAATGCCACAGCCCGGCATGGGGAAAGCTTTCCGACAGCAGCAGCCCGGGCCGGGGCAGGGCCGAGACCCGGGCCTGCAGATCCAGCCAGTCGCGGGTCTGTTCCGGCAAGGCGCCATGCCGCGCCGGATCGCCGATCAGCGCCAGCACGCGATGCGAAAGCTGCGTGGACATGGCCAGCTTGACGCCGGAATAGACCGCGATCTTCGGCTGGCGCGAAGGATCTGGCGTGACCTCGATCACCATCTCGCGCATCGCATCCATGCGCACCACCCGCCCGCCGATCAGGAAACTGTCGCCGGGGGTCAGGCTGGCGGCGAAGGCTTCCTCGACCTCGCCCAGCGGTGCGCCGCCGCGGCCGCGCAGCCGGACCCTCACCATCTCGGCCTCGACGATGGTGCCGACATTCATGCGCAGCAGCTTCGCTGCCCGCGGATCGCGCAGCTGCCACAGGCCGTTTCGCAGCATCAGCCGCTGCCAGCGGTCATAGGCACGCAAGGCGTAGCCCCCGGTCGCGGCGAAATCCAGGCAGGCGTCGAAATCCGCCCGCGTCAGGCCGCGATAGGGCCCGGCCGTCACCACCTCGGCATAAAGCGCGTCGGCGTCGAAGGGCGCGGCGCAAGCGGTCAGAAGGATATGCTGGCACAGCACGTCCAAGGGCCCCGGTCCGCGCGGATCGCCATCCAGGTCGCGTTCGCGCACCGCTTCCAGCGCCGCGACGCATTCGATCTGCTCGAAACGGTTCGCCGGCACGATCCGCGCCTTCGAGGGCGCGTTATAGCGATGGTTCGCCCGGCCGATGCGCTGCACCAGCCGCTTGACGTTCTTGGGCGCGCCGACCTGGATCACCAGGTCGACGGCGCCCCAGTCGATGCCCAGGTCCAGGCTGCCGGTCGCGACCACGGCGCGCAACTCGCCCGCCGCCATCGCCGCCTCCACCCGCGCCCGCTGCTCGCGCGCCAGACTGCCATGGTGCAAGCCGATGGGCAGGTTTTCGTCATTCTGGGCCCAGAGCGCCTGGAAGAACAGCTCGGCCTGGGCGCGGGTGTTGATGAAGATGATGGTGGTCCGGGCCTCTCGGATCGCCGCCAGCACCTCGGGGATGGCATGATGCCCGCCGCCGCCGGACCAGGGCGCAGGCCGGGCGGTAGGCAGCATGGCGATGTCGGGATCGGGACCGGGATCGGCCTCGACGATCTCGACCGACGCCGTCCCGGCCATGAAACCGGCCAGCGCCTGCGGATCCTCGACGGTGGCGGACAGCCCCGTGACCCGCAGCCCCGGCGCGAGCCGCCGCAGCCGCGCCAGGCCCAGCATCAGCTGGTCGCCGCGCTTGCTCTCGGCCAGGGCGTGCAGCTCGTCCAGCACCACCCGGCGCAGCCCGCCAAAGATCGCCGGCGCCTCGGGATAGCTCAGCATCAGGGCCAGACTCTCGGGCGTGGTCAGCAGGATATCGGGCGGATCGACGCGCTGGCGCCGACGCTGGCCCTGGCCGGTATCGCCCGTGCGGTCCTCCACCCGGATGCCCAGCCCCAGCTCCGCCACCGGCCGCGCCAGGTTGCGGCCAATGTCCGCCGTCAGCGCCTTCAGCGGCGAGACATAGAGCGTATGCAGCCCGCCTCTGCCGCTCTTTCCGTTTTCCAAATACCCATCCGGCCGCGCCACCCGCGCCAGCTCCACCAGCGAGGGCAGGAACCCCGCCAGCGTCTTCCCGCCCCCGGTCGGCGCGATCAGCAGGCTGTCGCCCTGGGCTGCCAGCAGCGCCAGCTGATGCGGATGCGGCTGCCAGCCCCGGCGGGCGAACCAGTCCTGGAACGCGGGCGGCAGGATCACAGCATCGCCTCGAGCGTCTCCAGCCGATCCGCCTCGGCTGCCGGCTTGTCCCAGCGGATACGGCTGATGCGGGGAAAGCGCATCGCCACGCCCGAGCGGTGCCGGGTCGAGCGGTTCAGCCCCTCGAAGGCCACCTCGACCACCAGCTTCGGCGCCAAGGCCCGCACCGGCCCGTAGCGCTCGACGGTGTTCTGGCGCACGAAACGGTCGAGTTCCCGCAGCTCGGCATCGGTGAAGCCGAAATAGGCCTTGCCCACCGGCACCAGCGCGTCGCCATCCCACAGCCCGAAGGTGAAGTCGGAATGAAAGCCCGAGCGCTTGCCGTGGCCGCGCTGCGCATAGATCAGCACCGCATCGACCACCATCGGGTCGCGTTTCCACTTGAACCAGGGCCCGCGCGGCCGTCCGGCGACATAGGCCGAATCGCGGCGCTTGATCATCACCCCCTCGATCACCGCCGCCGGCGGATCGGCGCGCAGCGCCGCCAGATCCTCCCACGTGGCGAAATCCAGAAGCGGCGAGATGTCGATGCGCGGGCCCAGATCCACCGCCTCCAGCACCGCGCGGCGCATTTCCAGCGGCTCGGCGCGCAGGTCGCGCCCCTGCCACAGCAGCAGGTCGTAAAGCCGCAAACCCGCCGGGTGGCTGGCCAGCAGGCCCTTGCCGACGGCCTTGCGGTTCAGCCGCTTCTGCAACTCGCCAAAGGGCGCGACCTCGTCCCCGCGGCGCACGATCAGCTCGCCATCGGCGCTGCCATCGAAATCCATCGCCTCGATCACGTCGGGAAAGGCGTGCGAGATATCCTCGCCACTGCGGGAATACAGCCGCCGCATGCCGCCTTCGCTGACCGCCTGCACGCGGATGCCGTCCCATTTCCACTCGGCGAAATAGGCGCCGGGGTCCAGAGCGCGCAACTCGTCCAGATCGGTCGGCGTGGACAGCATCACCGGGCGGAACGGCGCCAGCGCCGCGCTGTCCGGCCGCGCCCCGCCGGAGAGCCAGCCGAACAGGGCCGCATAGGGTGGCGCCAGCCCGTGCCAGATCTCCTCGATCTCGGGGACCGAGGGCGCGCCCATCCCCGCCAGCGCCATCCGCGCCATGCGGGCCGAGACGCCGACGCGCAGGTTGCCGGTGGCGAGCTTCAGGAAGGCCAGCCGCTCGGACGGGCCCAGCCGGTCCAGCATGCCGGCAACGGCGCCGGGCAGCGCCGCCTTGCCGGTGCCCTGCAACAACGCCACCGCCTGGGACAGCGACGGATCATCCTCGGCGCCCTCGGGCCAGATCAGCGCGATGGTCTCGGCCAGGTCGCCGACGAAATCATAGCTCAGCGCCAGAAGCTGGTCGTCCACCCGCTCGGCCGCCAGCCCGCGCAGAAGCAAGGGCGTGACCCGGCGCAGCTCCAGATCGCCGGTCAGCGCCGCCAGGGCCCAGCCGCGATCCGGGTCCGGGGTGCGTTCCAGATAATGCTGCAAGAGCTGCAGCTTGGCATTGCGCGCCGGCGTGAAGGCCAGCCGTTCCAGCAGGGCGGCAAAACCCTTCATTCCGCCTCGTCCTCGTAGCCGACCAGCCGCAGCGGCCGGGCCGGGATCTGCGCCAGTTCGCACCAGCGGATCACGCCATCCTCGGCGCCATGCGTGACCCAGACCTCGGCGGGCGCCAGTTCCGCCAGCGTCGCGGTCAGCGCCGGCCAGTCGACATGGTCGCTGATGACCAGCGGCAGTTCGACCCCGCGCTGCCGCGCCCGCGCCCGCACCGCCATCCAGCCCGAGGCGAAGCCGATCACCGGGTCGCGGAACCGCTGCACCCAGGGGCTGGCGAATGCCGAGGGCGGGGCGATCACCAGCTGCGCCGCCACATCCTCGGCCGTGGCAGGCACCAGCGTGCCCAGATCGACGCCGCGGGCCGCATAGAAATCGCAAAGCAGCTTCAGCGCGCCATGGATGGCGACGGGCGCGTCATAGCCGGCCTCGCGCAGCAGCGCGATGACATGCTGCGCCTTGCCCAGGGCATAGGCGCCGATCAGATGCGGGCGCTCGGGAAACTCGGCCATGCTGGAGAGCAGCTTTTCCACCTGCACCGCCGGGTCGGGAAAGCGGAACACCGGCAGGCCGAAGGTCGCCTCGGTCACGAAGACGTCGCAGGGCACCGGCTGGAAGGGTGCGCAGGTCGGGTTCGGCTGGCGCGCGTAATCGCCCGAGACGACGATGCGGCAGCCCCCCGCCTCGACCGCGATCTGGCTTGAGCCCAGCACATGCCCGGCCGGGTGGAATCCCACCGTGACGCCGCCGATGCGGGTTTCCCCCTCGGCCACCTGGGTCGCGCCGGCAAAGCCGTCGCCCATACGCAGCCGCATGATCTCCAGCGTTTCGGCCGTGGCCATGACCGCGCCATGGCCGAAGCGGGCGTGGTCGGAATGGCCGTGGGTGATCAGCGCGCGCGCGACCGGACGCAGCGGGTCGATGTGGAAGCCGCCCTCGGGGCAGAAAAGGCCGGCTTCGGTCGGAAACAGGATGGAATCGGCGCGCATGACCCGAAGATGTAGAACATTTCGTGAAAATCAAGCCGGGGACAGCGGCCGGCCCTCGAAGATCGTCTCCATCGAGAAAACGCCGGTGACGCGTTCCAGGTCCATGTCGGCGATCAGCCGCTTGTAAAGCGCGTCATAGCCCGCCATGCCGCCCACCACCGCCTTGGCCATGTAATCCCATTCGCCGCCGATGCGGTGGAACTCGGTGATCTGCGGCAGCGATTCGATGCGGGCGCGAAAGCGCCGCGCCCAAGCGTCGTCGTGATGGCGGGTGCGGACCATGATGAACACCGTCA
The DNA here is from genome assembly GCF_016446475.1 of Paracoccus binzhouensis. GTDB lineage: Bacteria > Pseudomonadota > Alphaproteobacteria > Rhodobacterales > Rhodobacteraceae > Paracoccus > Paracoccus binzhouensis. The sequence continues at coordinate 19,204 of NZ_JAEHFP010000039.1, forward strand.
GCCCCAGCCCCAGCGCCGCCGCGTCGATGACCGCGCGGCTGCCTTGCAGCACCCCGGCCTCGGTCAGCCGCTGCAAGCGCCGCCAGCAGGCGTTCTGCGACAGGCCCACCCGCTCGGCCAACTCGCGTTGCGACAGGCTGGCATCGCGCTGCAGAAGTGCCAGCAGGCGGTTGTCGATTTCGTCCAGTGAGAGAGATTTATCGTTCATATGACAACCAAAATTTGGAAAATGTGCAGATATTCAGAATGATTTCTCGCCACCTGCGGGTCAAGATGCACGCATGAAGACGAGGAAACCGATGCCGCTTTTCGACAGCTATCTTGCCCGGCTGGGCGACGACCCGATGCGGGCGATCCATGACGGCGTGATCGGCCACGACGCGATGATCGACGGACCCTTCGGGCCGCGCCGGATGATCTATGCCGATTACATCGCCTCGGGCCGGGCGCTGCGGCCGATCGAGGACTGGGTGATGGAACACGTTCTGCCCTGGTATGCCAACAGCCATACCGAGGCCAGCCATTGCGGCGGCACCATGACCCGGATGCGGCGCGCGGCGCGCGCGGCCATCGCGGATTGCACCCATGCCGGCGCCGAGCATGCGGTGATCTTCACCGGCTCGGGCGCGACGGCGGGTCTCAACAGGCTGGTGCATCTGCTGCGCGCCGGGCCGGGCACCACGGTGCTGCTGGGCCCCTATGAGCATCACTCGAACATCCTGCCCTGGCGCGAAAGCGGGGCCGAGGTCGTGACCATCCCCGAAGCCGCCACCGGCGGGCCGGACCTGGCGGCTTTGCGCGCGGCGCTGGCGCGGGCCGAGGGGCCGGTGATCGGCAGTTTCTCGGCCGCCTCGAATGTCACCGGCACGCTGACCGATGTGGCCGAGGTCACGCGCATCCTGAAGGCGGCGGGCGCGAAGGCGGTCTGGGACCATGCCGGCGGCGCGCCCTACCTGCCCATCGACATGCGGCTGGGCATGGATGCGGTGGTGCTGTCGCCGCACAAGTTCATCGGCGGGCCGGGCGCCTCGGGCGTGATGATCCTGCGCCGCGACGCGGTGCTGGCCACCCGCCCCAGCCTGCCCGGCGGCGGCACGGTGCGCTTCGTCTCGCCCGAAAGCCACGACTATGCCCTGTCGCTTGAGGCGCGCGAGGAAGGCGGCACGCCGAACGTGATCGGCGACATCCGCGCTGCGCTGGCCGTCCTGACCAAGGCCGCCGTGGGAGAGGAGCGGATCGCGGCGCGCAATGCCGAATGGCTGGCGCTGGGGATGGCGCGGCTGCGCCACCATCCGCGGATCGAACTGCTGGGCAATCCGGACGCGCCGCGCCTGCCCTTCTTCAGCTTCCGCATCCGCGACGGGCGGGGCGGATACATCCACCAGCAGCTGGCGACGCGGATGCTGTCGGATCTTTACGGCGTGCAGGCGCGCGGCGGCTGCGCCTGCGCGGGGCCTTACGTCCATCATCTGCTGGGGCTGGGGCCCGAGGACTCGGCCCGGCTGCGCGCCGCGATCCTGGCGGGCGACGAGATCGAGAAGCCGGGCTTCGTGCGGCTGAACCTGTGCTGGGCCGCGCCGCGTGCCGAGGTCGAGGCGATCCTGAACGCCGTCCGCGACCTGGCCGAGCGCGCGCCGGATCACCTGGCGCATTACCGCTGCGACCGCGCCACGGCGATCTTCACCCCGGTGGCGGCGGAGTAGCGCGGCAGGCGACATAGTCGCGCACCAGCGCCACGCGGCGCGGCCGGAAGCTTTCGCCGCCCGGCCGCATGGCCTGGATGCGCGGGATGTGAAAGGTGCGGAAATCCTGCCGCAGCCGGCAATGCGCCAGCAGCATCATGTGATTGTCGCTGTAGGACATGCCCAGAGGCCAGATCTCGCGCGTGCTGGCCCGATCCTGCAGATCCAGGTAGTCGATGACCAGGCTGCGCTCCTCCCACAGGGCCTGGCGCAGCAGCGCCATGTCCACCTGCGGACTGGGACGCTGCGCCGGTTCGCGGAACAGCCGCATGGTGGCGTGCATGGCATGGCGGCCCTGGCTTTCCGGGAGGGTGGCGATGATGCGGGCCATGGCATCCTCGCCCGCGCGGGCCAGCTCGGGATCGCCCAGCGTGCGTAGGCCCGAGATGGCGAGCAGCAGCGCCTCGATCTCCAGCCGCGAGAAGCTTTGCGGCGGCAGGGCCGGATCCTCGGTCAGCGTGTAGCCCAGCCCCGCCTCGCCGTCGATCAGCGCGCCACCGGCGCGCAGCGTGGCGATGTCGCGATAAAGCTGGCGGGTCGAGACGCCGGTCTCCCCGGCCAGCCGCGCGGCAGTCACCGGCGCGGGCAGCCGGCGCATGGCGTCCATCAGGCGCATCAGCCGGTCGGTGCGGGACATGCTGTCACCTTCTGTCAGGGGCCCGGCACCATCATGCCCCAAAGAACCCAAGGAGGCCAAGATGCTGACCCTCTACCACGCCCCGAAAAGCCGCTCCTCCAGCGTGATCGCGCTGCTGCACGAGCTTGGAATCCTCGACAGGATCCACATCCGCGAAGTCACGATCCCGCGCCAGGACGGCTCGGGCGGCCATGATCCGGCCAACCCGCATCCCGAGGGCAAGGTGCCCTACCTGGTCAATGGCGAGGATTGGGTGCGCGAACGCGGCGCCATCATGCTTTACCTGACCGACCTGTTCCCCGAGGCGGGGCTGGGCCCGCTGCCCGGCGATCCGAAGCGGGGCCAGTATTTGAGCTGGCTCAGCTGGTATCAGGGCGTGCTGGAGCCGGTGGCGATCCTGAACTTCTTCAAGATAGAACACCCGGCGCTGATGGCGACCTTCCGCGACTACGACACCGCCATCCAGAGGCTGGACGAGGTGCTGGCCAGGCAGCCCTGGCTGCTGGGCGACAAATTCTCGGCGGCGGACCTGCTGATCGCCTCGCCCTTCCTGTTCTTCGGCGAAGGGATGCCGCGCCCGCTCGCCATCGACGACTGGGCGCAGCGGATTCAGTCGCGCCCCTCGATGGCCGCGGCGCGGGATTTCGACGGCTGAGGCGCCCGGCCGGGCAGGGCGCCGGGAATCCGCGCCAGCTGCACCATCAGGATGCCGGCGGCGACGATCAGCGCCCCCAGCATGTCCGACAGGCCGAAGCGCTCGCCCAGCATGGCGGCGGCGATGGCGACGCCGAAGATCGGCGACAGGAAATGGAAAGTTGCCGCCCGCACTGCGCCGATGCGGTTGACCAGCAGGAACCACAGCCAGGTCGCGCCGATGCCCGGCGCGGCCACGGTGTAAAGAAAGGCCCAGACCAGGCCGAAGCTCCACGCGACCGGGCGGCCCCATTCCATCGCCGCGGCCGGGACCAGCAGCGCCAGCGCCCCCACCGCCATCTGCAGGCCGACGATCATCATCATGTTGCGGCTGCCGCCGGCGCCGCGCGCCGCCAGGGTGGCGACGGTCAGCGCCACCACCGCGACCAGGCACATGACCAGGCCGGGAACGTCCAGCCCGTGCTGCAGCCGCACGCCCATGATCAGGGTGACGCCGACGATGCCGGCGACCAGCCCGGCCACGGCGACGGGGCGCAGCTTTTCGCCATGGATCAGCCAGCCCAGGAAGGCGACCAGCAGCGGCATCATCGAGGCGATGATCGAGGCGGCCGAGGCCTCGACATGCTGCATGGCGATCCAGTTGAGCCCCAGGTAAAGCGCGTTCTGGCACAGGCCGAAGACGATGACGGTGCGCCATTCGGCCCGGCTGAGCCGCCAGCTCTGCCCCATCGCCCAGGCCAGCGGAATCGCCACCAGCGCCGACAGCGCGAAGCGGATGACCAGCGCGGTCAGCGGCGGCGCGGCCAGCACGATGATCCGCGTCGTGGTGAAGGCCGAGGCCCAGACCACCGCGAAGCCGAAGCCCATCAGGATGGCTCTGAAATCCATGGCGCGCCCCCTCCCTTGTCACGCCAAGGCCTAGCAGACCCCGCCGCGGGCGCAACCCAGGGCTCTCCTTCCTTGCCCAAATACCCGCGCGGCAGCGAGGTTGCGCGGCCGTGCGGGTATTCGCGGAACGGTGAGAAGGCGCGGCGCGCCGGCCGCGAAACGAAGAAGGGCCGCGCATCGCCTGCGCGGCCCCTCCTGGCACGAGCGCCTGGGATCAGGCGTTCACGCTGTCTTTCAGCGCCTTGGCGATGGTGACCTTGACCACCTTGTCGGCGGGCTTCGTCATCATTTCCTGGGTCTGCGGGTTGCGGACCTGACGCTCGGGGCGGGCGCGGCAGGCGACCTTGCCGATGCCCGGCAGGGTGACGGCGCCACCTTCGGCAACAGTGCGCGACACGACAGCCGAGAGCGCGTCAAGAGCCGCGGCGGCGGTTTTCTTGTCGCTGCCCATTTCATCGGCCAGCGTGGCGACGAGCTGAGTCTTGGTCATCGGTTTCGAAGCGGCCTGGGCCATGTTCTGTCTCCTCGTTGTTCCCCGTTCGGGAAATTTTCGGACGCCACCTTGGCGGCACGAAAGCCGCTACACAAGCTTTTTGCGCGCAGTTCAAGCTTTTTCCTTTGTTTTCGCGGATCGGACGCAGCGAAAACGTCCCGAAACCGTCTTGTCAGAGGAAAGCCGTCTCGTTGAAGGACCGCAACTTGCGCGAGTGGATGCGTTCCAGGGGTGTCGCGCGCAGCTTTTCCATGGCGCGGATGCCGATCAGCAGGTGGTTGGCAACCTGGGTGCGATAGAAATCCGTGGCCATGCCGGGCAGCTTCAGCTCGCCATGCAGCGGCTTGTCCGAGACGCAAAGCAGCGTGCCATAGGGCACCCGGAAGCGGAAGCCGTTCGCGGCGATGGTGGCGCTTTCCATGTCCAGCGCGATGGCGCGCGATTGCGACAGGCGCTGCACCGGGCCGGACTGGTCGCGCAGTTCCCAGTTGCGGTTGTCGATGGTGGCGACGGTGCCGGTGCGCATGATGCGCTTCAGCTCATAGCCGTCCAGCCGGGTGACCTCGGCCACCGCCTCCTGCAGGGCGACCTGCACCTCGGCCAGGGCCGGGATCGGCACCCAGACCGGCAGGTCGTCATCGAGCACGTGATCCTCGCGCAGATAGGCATGGGCAAGCACGAAATCGCCCAGCGACTGCGAATTGCGCAGCCCCGCGCAATGGCCGACCATCAGCCAGGCATGCGGGCGCAGCACGGCGATATGGTCGGTCGCGGTCTTGGCGTTGGACGGCCCGACGCCGATATTGACCAGGGTGATGCCGTCGCCGTCCGGGCGCTTGAGGTGATAGGCCGGCATCTGCGGCATCTTGGCGCCGGTGGCGATGATGTCCTCGGCACGTTCCAGCACCTGGTTTCCGGGCGCGACGAATTCGGTATAGCCAGAATGCGGATCGGCCAGCGCGCGGCGGGCGAAGGCCTCGAACTCGTCCACATAGAACTGGTAGTTGGTGAACATCACGAAATTCTGGAAATGCTCGGGCAGGGTCGCGGTGTAATGCGACAGCCGCGCCAGCGAGTAGTCCACCCGCTGCGCCGTGAAGGGCGCCAGCGGCTGGCTGCCGTCCGGGTTCGGCCCCGCGGTGCCGTTCACGATGTCGTCGTTCATCGTGTTCAGGTCCGGCACGTCGAAAACGTCGCGCAGCGAATAGTTCAGCACACCTTCCTGCGGCACGTTCAGGTCGCTTTGCGTCGCCACGGCGAAATGCACCGGCATCGGCGTGTCGCTGTCCGAGACCGAGACCGCGACGCCGTGGTTCTTCATCAGCAGCCCGATCTGTTCGGTCAGGTAGCCGCGGAACAGGTCCGGCCGGGTGATCGAGGTGGAATAGGTTCCGGGCAGCGCCACGTGGCCGAAGGACAGCCGCGAATCCGTCTTGGAATGGACCGGCACGGTCAGCCGCAACTCGGGGTAGAACGCGCGATACCGCGCCTGCGGCCGGTTGCCCTGCAGCGTGGCAAGGAATCGGTCCAGCAGGAAATGCGAGGCGCGCTCGTAAAGTTCGACCAGCCGCGCCACGGCGGCGGCCGGATCGTCGAAATGGACCTGCTCGGCGGGCTCGGGCGTCTCGATGGGAAGTCTCCGGCTGTCGGTCAACATGCGCATTCTCCAGTTTCGCCGGAGAGTGCCAGCGCCGCCGCGGGCTGGCAAGCCGGCAGCGCAGGCCCTATCTGACAGGGGCAAAGGAGTGATCCGCATGGAATTTTCCATTCTCGACCTGGCAGTGGTGGCCGAAGGCTCGGACGCGCGCCGGGCCATCGCCAATTCCGTCGCGCTGGCGCAGGCCGCCGAGGGCTGGGGCTACAGCCGTTTCTGGCTGGCCGAGCATCACAACATGCCCGGCATCGCCAGCGCCGCGACGGCGGTGCTGATCGGCCATGTCGCCGATCATACGCAAACCATCCGCGTCGGCGCCGGCGGCGTCATGCTGCCGAACCACGCGCCCCTGGCCATTGCCGAGCAATTCGGCACCTTGGCGACGATCCACAGCGACCGCATCGACCTGGGGCTGGGCCGCGCGCCGGGCGGCGACGGGGCGGTCATGCACGCGCTGCGCCGCTCGATGCAGCGCAACGAGGATTTCCCCAACGACGTGGTCGAGCTGCTGCGCTATCTGGGCTCGCCGCGCCCCGGTGCCCCGGTCGCGGCCCATCCGGGCGAAGGCACGAACGTGCCGGTCTGGATCCTCGGCTCGTCGCTCTATGGCGCCAGCCTCGCCGCCGTGCTGGGCCTGCCCTATGCCTTCGCCAGCCATTTCGCGCCCGGCGACCTGGACCAGGCCGCGCAGCTTTACCGCGAGCGTTTCGAGCCGACCGAATTCGGCCAGAAGCCGCGCTTCATGCTGGCGGTGAACGTCATCGCCGCCGAGACCGATGCCGAGGCGCAGCGGCTGCGCACCAGCCAGATGATCAGCTTCGCCCGGCTGCGCACCGGCATGCCCGGCCTGCTGCCCCCGCCGGTCGACGACATCCATGAGGCAGTGCCGGCGCATATCCTGCCCACCGTCGAGCAGGCGCTGTCGGTCAGCGCGGTGGGCGCGCCGGCGACCGTGGCGGCCCGGCTCGAGGAACTGATCGCCCGTTACCGGCCCGACGAGCTGATCCTGGTCGGCAATATCCACGACCAGGCGGCGCGGCATCGCAGCTTCGCCATCGCGGCCGAGATCCTGCGGGGGCGGGCATGAGGATGCTAGTCTTCGGCCACGGCTATTCCGCCGGTTTCCTGACGCCCTTGCTGCTGGCCGAGGGCTGGCAGGTCGCCGGCACCACCCGCGCCGATACCGCCCGCATCGCCGCTGCCGGCGCCGAGCCGCTGATCTGGCCGGGCGACGATGCGGCGGTCCGACAGGCCGTTGCCGGGGCCGATGCGATCCTGGTCTCGGTGGCGCCGGAGCGGGGCGCGGACCCGGTGCTGGCGGGTTTCGGCGCCGAGATCGCGGCCGCGCGGCCGCGCTGGCTGGGCTATCTGTCCACCACCGGGGTCTATGGCGACCACGAGGGCGGCTGGGTGGACGAGGACACGCCCCTGACCCCCTCGACCCGCCGCGGGCATGAGCGCGTCGCGGCCGAGCAGGGCTGGCAGCGGCTGGCGGCGGAACACGGCCTGCCGCTGCATGTCTTCCGCCTGGCCGGGATCTACGGGCCCGGGCGCGGCCCCTTTGCCAAGGTCCGGGCGGGCACGGCGCGGCGCATCGTCAAGCCGGGCCAGGTGTTTTCGCGCATCCATGCCGAGGATATCGCGCGGGTGCTGCTGGCCTCGATCAAGGCACCGCGCCCCGGCGCGATCTACAATGTCTGCGACGACGATCCGGCACCGCCCGAAGCGGTGATCGGCCATGCCGCGTCACTGCTGGGCCTGCCGCTGCCCCCGGCCGAGGATTACGCCAGCGCCGAGATGACGCCGATGGCGCGCAGCTTCTATGCCGAGAACAAGCGTGTTTCGAACACCCGCATCAAGCACGAACTGGGCGTGACGCTGCGCTATCCCGATTACCGCGCCGGCCTTGCGGCGCTGGCCCGGGCCGAGGGCATCCCGGTCTAGGGCGCGATCGAGCAGCAGCCGGTCAGCATCCGCGACGGCTGTTCCTGCCCGTCCAGGATCACCGTCGCCTCCAGCGCATGGGCGCGGTCCGACATGCCGTCCGAACATTGTTCGGGCTGGATCACCGCGGTCAGCCGGCCCTTGTCGTCGCCGGCGATGATGCCGCGCATCGGCTCGCCCTCGATGCCGCGGTCCATAACCTTGCGCAGCGACAGCGGGCGCTCGGGCTGGTCGGGTTCGCTGAAGACCAGCCCCTTCTCGACGGTCTTGAAGGACCAGAACGGCTCGGTGCCGCCGCAGCTCAGCGTCAGCGGCAGCTCGGCCGGCTTCCAGGCCGAGGCCTGCGGCTTGAGGAAGCGCAGCGCCACCCAGCCCGAGGTCTCGCCGACATTGACCCGGCCCCATTTGCCCGAGGCGTCGCGGTCCAGAAGCTCGATCCCCTTGGCGGTCGAGGCCAGCTTGCCGATGACCTTGGCCTTGCCGTCCGGCGCTGCGCGCACGTTCAGCGTGTCCCAGGTCTCGACCACGGTGACGTCGAACAGGTTCGGCACATAGTCGTCGGCCATCGCCGTGACCGGGAACGCCAGCACGAGGCCGGCCATGAGGATACGCAGCATTGTCACCTCTCAGGCGCGTTTGGCCAGCGCCACGCCAAGGACGTCCAGCACCTTGGCCTCGATGTCTTGGGCGGACATGCGGGCGTCGCGATACATGGCCTCGGGGCTGGCATGATCGATGAATGTATCGGGCAGGACCATCTGACGGAAGCGCAGACCGCCGTCGAAAACCCCTTCATCGGCAAGAAGTTGCGCGACGAGCGACCCGAAGCCGCCGACCGCGCCCTCCTCGATGGTGATCAGCGCCTCATGCGTGCGCGCGAGGCGCAGGATCAGCTCGCGGTCGAGGGGCTTGGCGAAGCGGGCATCGACCACGGTGGGCGTGATGCCGCGCGCCAGCAGCGCCTCGCGCGCGCGCATGACTTCGGCCAGGCGGGTGCCCAGCGACAGGATGGCGACGCGCTTGCCCTCGGCGATCACGCGGGCCTTGCCGATCTCCAGCGGCTGGCCGCGCTCGGGCATCTCCACGCCCATGCCCTCGCCCCTGGGATAGCGGAAGGCGATGGGGCCTTCGTCATGGGCCGCGGCGGTGGCGACCATATGCGCCAACTCCGCCTCGTCGGCGGCGGCCATGACCACGAAGCCGGGCAGGTTGGCCAGGAAGGCAATGTCATAGGCCCCGGCATGGGTCGCGCCATCGGCGCCGACCAGACCGGCGCGGTCGATGGCGAAGCGGACCGGCAGGCGCTGGATCGCCACGTCATGCACCACCTGGTCGTAGCCGCGCTGCAGGAAGGTCGAATAGAGCGCGCAGAAGGGCTTCATCCCCCCCGCCGCCAGCCCGGCGGCAAAGGTCACCGCATGCTGCTCGGCAATGCCCACGTCGAAGCAGCGGCGCGGAAAGCGCTCGGCGAACAGGTTCAGCCCGGTGCCGTCCGGCATGGCGGCGGTGACGGCGACGATCTTGTCGTCGCGGCTGGCCTGATCGACCAGGGCCCGGGCAAAGACCGAGGTATAGCTGGGTGCGTTCGACTTGGCCTTGGCCTGCGTTCCGGTCGCCACGTCGAATTTCGCCGTGGCATGGCCCTTGTCGGCGGCGCGCTCGGCCGGGCCGTAGCCCTTGCCCTTGCGGGTCACGGCATGGATCAGCACCGGCCCGTCGGCCCGCGCCTTGACCGTGCGCAGAAGCGGCAGAAGCTGGTCAAGGTCGTGGCCGTCGACCGGGCCGATATAGAAAAAGCCCAGCTCCTCGAAGAGGGTGCCGCCGACGGTCATGCCCTTGAGCATCTCCTTGGCCCGTCGCGCCCCCTCTTGCAGCGAGGGCGGCAGGAAGCCCACGGCGCCCTTGGCCACGGCCTTCAGGTCCTGGAACGGCCCCTCGGCGTAAAGCCGGGTCAGATAGCGCGACAGCGCCCCGGTGGGCGGCGCGATGGACATCTCGTTGTCGTTCAGCACCACGAACAACCGCTTGTCCAGGTCGCCTGCGTTGTTCAGCGCCTCGAAGGCCATGCCCGCGCTCATCGCGCCGTCGCCGATCACCGCGATGGCGTCGCCCGGATCGCCGCCGAGTTCCCGTGCCATGGCGAAACCCAGCGCCGCGCTGATCGAGGTGGACGAATGCCCGGCCCCGAACGGATCATAGGGGCTTTCGGAACGCTTGGTGAAGCCGGAAAGGCCATTCTCCATCCGCAGCGTGCGGATGCGGTCGCGGCGCCCGGTCAGGATCTTGTGCGGATAGCACTGATGGCCGACATCCCAGATGATCTTGTCGCGCGGCGCGTCGAAGACCGCGTGCAGCGCCACGGTCAGCTCGACCACGCCCAGCCCGGCGCCCAGATGACCGCCGGTGACGGAAACGGCGCTGATCGTCTCGGCCCGCAATTCCTCGGCAAGTTGCCGCAATTCGCGGTCCGTCAGATCCTTGAGATCGGACGGCACCCGCACCCGGTCCAGCAAGGGGGTCGAGGGGCGGTCGTTCTGGTCTTGGGTCATGGCTTGCCCCTCTCCGGGCGGGCTGTCAGGCGTCGCGTTCGATAACGAAACGCGCAAGCTGCCGCAAGTTTCCTGCATCCTCGCCATAGGGCTCCAGCGCCGATTCGGCGGCGCGGGCCAGCTTGCGGGCCTTGTCCTGCGCCCCTTCCAGACCCAGCAGCGACACGAAGGTCGCCTTGTTCGCCGCGCCGTCCTTGCGGGTGCGCTTGCCGGTCTCGGCCTCGTCGCCGGTCACGTCCAGGATGTCGTCCTGCATCTGGAAGGCCAGGCCCAGGTTGCGGGCATATTCCGCCAGCGGGCCGGGATCCTCGCCGGCCATGACCGCGCCGGCGGTGGCGGCGAACTGGATCAGCGCCCCGGTCTTGGCGCTTTGCAGCCGCTTGATGGCGACGATGTCCAGCGGCTCGATGGCGGTCTCGGCGGCGATGTCCAGCGCCTGACCCCAGACCATGCCGCGCCCGCCCACCGCTTCGGAAAAGCCGCGGATCAGCGCCAGCCGCATCTCGGCCGCGCCGATCTGCGGATCGGTCAGCAGGCCGAAGGCCAGGCTTTGCAGCGCGTCGCCGGCCAGGATGGCGGTCGCCTCGGACCATTGCACATGCACGGTGGGCAGGCCGCGGCGCAGGTCGTCGTCGTCCATCGACGGCAGGTCGTCATGGACCAGGCTATAGGCGTGCAGCGCCTCGACCGCGGTGGCGACCGGCAGCGATTCCCGGTCGCGCAAGCCGAACAGCCGCGCCGATTCCATCACCAGGAAGGCGCGGATGCGCTTGCCGCCGATGCAGGCATAGCGCATCGCATCGGCCAGCTCGCCCGAGGGCAGATTCGCCATGGCCTCTTCCAGCGCGGCCTGCACCTGCGCCTTCACGTCCTCGAGGCGGTCCTGCATCACAGGCCCTCGACCGGGGCGGTCCCGCCGGGCTGGCCATTGGCGGCCAGGGTGATCTTTTCCACCCGCTCCTCGGCCTCGCGCAGGCGCTTGTCGCAATGCGCGCGCAAGGCCGCGCCGCGCTCGTAAAGCTTGATCGATTCCTCCAGCGTCGCCTCGCCGTGCTCCAGCCGGCCGACCGTCGCCTCAAGCTCTTTCATCGCCTCCTCGAAGGACATGTTCTCGATCTCGGTCACGCCGCAGTCTCCCTCAGCACATCGACATGGGCGCGCGCCGAGCGGCCCAGAGCGGCGAGATCATAGCCGCCTTCCAGCGCCGATACCACCGGGGCCGAACAGGTGGCCGCGGCGTCGCAGATCATCCGGGTGATGGCGGTGAAATCCGCCTCGTCCCAGGCCAGCGCCGCCAGCGGGTCGTCGGCATGGGCGTCGAACCCGGCCGAGACCAGCACCAGCTGCGGCCGCCAGGCCTCGACCCGGGCGCAGAGCTGCTGCCAGACGGCGCGGGCCTGCGCGCCGCCGCTGCCCGGTGCCAGCGGCACGTTCACGACCTGCCCATGCGCGCCGCATTCGCCGGGCGCGCCGGTGCCCGGATAAAGCGGCACCTGATGGGTCGAGGCGAACAGCGCCCGCTTCTCCTCCCACAGCACGTCCTGGGTGCCGTTGCCGTGATGCACGTCGAAGTCCAGCACCGCCACCCGGTCCAGCCCGTGATGGTCCAGCGCCCGCAGGGCGGCGATGGCGACCGAGGACAGGATGCAGAATCCCATGGCTTTCATGCGCTCGGCATGATGGCCCGGCGGGCGCATGGCGACGAAGGCATTGGGCGCCTCGCCGGCCAGCACTGCATCGACCGCGGCGCAGACCCCGCCGACCGCATGGCGCGCCGCTGCCAGGCTGTCCGGCGACAGATAGGTGTCGGAATCGAGCATGGCCCAGCCCTCGGCCGGCGATTTCCGGCGCAGCCCGGACAGGTATTCCGGCGGATGGGCGCGCAGGATGTCCGCCTCGGCCGCTTCCGGTGCCTCGCGCCGGACCAGGTCGAGTCCCTCCAATGCGCCCAGGACAGCATCCAGCCGCGCCACCTGTTCGGGATGGCTGGGCGGCGTCACATGCGAGTGCCCCGAAGGATGCGTATAAAGCAAGGTCATCGCCCCAAGGATTATGGGCAGCCCCGCAATACGGCAAGCCAATCTTGCGCGACCTGCCCGGCCCCATAGCGACGAGCCCGCCGGAAACCCCGTCTTTCTCCGTTCTACAAATACTCTCGGGGGTCCGGGGGCAGACAGCCCCCGGCGCAACGGCAAGGGATCAGGCCGTCAGCCGCTGCCCGTCATGGCCGGCGATGCGCAGCTCCATCAGCGTGCCCTCGGGCATGTCGCGGTCGAAGGCCACTTCGGTGAAATGCTCGGTGCGGCCCAGCCGCGGCCCCTCGGTCAGCACCATGCGCGTCTCTCCGACCTGCGCGGCCAGATGCCGGGCCAGCGCCGCATCGCCCGCAGCGCGCAGCCGGGCGGCGCGCTCCCTGATCGCCGGCCCCGGCACGCGCGGCATCCGTGCCGCCGGCGTGCCCTTCCTGGCCGAATAGGGGAAGACATGCAGGAAGGTCAGGCCGCAATCCTCGACCAGCTTCAGGCTGTTGTCGAACATCGCCTCGGTCTCGGTCGGGAAGCCGGCAATGATGTCGGCACCGAAGACGATTCCCGGCCGCAGCTTGCGGGCATCCTCGCAGAAGCGGATGGCGTCGTCGCGCAGGTGCCGGCGCTTCATCCGCTTCAGGATCATGTCGTCGCCGGCCTGAAGCGACAGGTGCAGATGCGGCATCAGCCGCGGCTCGCTGGCAATGGCCAGCATCAGGCTCTCGTCGGCCTCGATCGAATCGATCGAGCTGATCCGCAGCCGCGGCAGGTCCGGCACCAGCCGCAGGATGCGCATGACCAGGTCGCCCAGCCGCGGCGTTCCCGGCAGGTCGGCGCCCCACGAGGTCAGGTCCACCCCGGTCAGCACCACCTCGTTGAAGCCGCGATCCCGCAGCCGCTTGATCTGGTCCACGACCACGCCCGCCGGTACCGAACGCGAATTGCCGCGGCCATAGGGGATGATGCAGAAGGTGCAGCGGTGGTCGCAGCCGTTCTGCACCTGCACATAGGCGCGGTGCCGGCCGAAGCCGTCGATCAGGTGGCCGGCGGTTTCCCTGACCGACATGATGTCGTCGACCTGCACCCGCTCGGTCTCGCCGATCAGGTCGGGGGCCTGCATGGCGGCCCAGGTGGCGGGCTGCATCTTTTCGTGGTTGCCGATGACGCGGCTGACCTCGGCCATGGCGGCAAAGGTCTCGGGCTCGGTCTGCGCCGCGCAGCCCGTGACGATGACCGGGGCGCCGGGGTTCTCGCGCGCCAGCCGCCGGATCTCCTGCCGGGCCTTGCGCACCGCCTCGGCCGTCACCGCGCAGGTGTTCACGATCACCGCGCCCTGCAGCCCGGCGGCCTCGGCCATCTCGCGCATCGCCTCGGTCTCATAGGCGTTCAGCCGGCAGCCGAGGGTCGCGAACACGGGCGCCTTCAGGTCCTTCATCCGCGCCAGACCCCGTCGAAGACATGCGCGGTCGGGCCGGTCATCCAGACCCCGTCCGCGCGCCAGTCGATTTCCAGTGTGCCGCCCGGCACATGCACCGTGACCCGCCGCCCGGTCAGCCCGCGCCGCGCCGCCGCGACCACCGCCGCGCAGGAGCACGAACCCGAGGCCAGCGTGACGCCGGTGCCGCGTTCCCAGATGCGCAGCACGATCTCGCTGTCCGAGACGACCTGCACGACCTCGACATTGGTGCGCTGCGGATAAAGCGGGTGATGCTCATGCGCCGGGCCGAAGCGTTCCAGCTCTACCGCCGCCGCATCGGGGACGAAGAAGGTCATGTGCGGATTGCCCATGCCGGTCGCCACCGGATCGCCCACGATCGGCAGATGCAGGGTGTCGACATCCTCGGCCAGCGGAATCCGTTCCCAGTCGAGCACCGGCGCGCCCATGTTCACCCGCGTCAGCCGGTTCCCGGCATCCTCGGCCGCCAGCAGGGCATGGTCGGTCGCCAGCCGCAGCGCCGAGGCGCCGGTCTCGTCCATCAGGAAGCGGGCGACGCAGCGCGTGGCATTGCCGCAAGCGGCCGAGAGCGAGCCGTCGGCGTTGAAGAACACCAGCCGCGCATCGGCATTCTCGCCGGGCAGGATGACGGCCATCTGGTCGAAGCCGACGCCGCGATGGCGGTCGGCGATGGCGGCCACGGTCGCGGCATCCGGCAGCGCGCCGGTCCGGCGGCCGTCGATGACCACGAAGTCATTGCCGAGTCCATGCATCTTCATGAAGGGCAGAGGGGCGCTCTGGCCGGGGTTTCGCTGCTGTTCCATGGCGGTGACATACTCCTGCCGGAAAGATTCTGCCAGAGGCGGCAATTTTTCCGCTTGACCCTGTCAGCCGCCGACCGTAGTTAGCCCCCCGTGCGATGGGCCCGTAGCTCAGTTGGTAGAGCAACTGACTTTTAATCAGTGGGTCACAGGTTCGAATCCTGTCGGGCTCACCACTGAACCTCCTTACATGACAAGCGGTTAGACCAAACTGCCTGCGAGGCGATTTCGGCGCTAACAAACCCCTGGGGGACACATGGGGGACAATTCGAAGCCGCTCAGGACTTCGGTAAGGGGTCGCCCCAGTCAAGCGGTTTTGCGCATAGGGGATGTGCCGCCGGAGCGCGCGGCCTTGTTCTTTGATCAAGTGATCTGCTTCCC
>NZ_JAEHFP010000004.1 GCF_016446475.1 Paracoccus binzhouensis
CTACGACAAAACCGCAGACAGTTTCCTCGGCTTCATCGACATCGCCTGCATCAGGCTCTGGCTTCGCCATTTGTCAACATGACCTAAGAACTTGAAGAAGTCCCGACACATCCAGTCGTAATAGTGGTAGCTCTTGGTATTGTAATCGTCCGTTGACTCTAGAAAGTTGTAAGCCAGCGTATCTATTAAAAGGCCGCCCATGGCGACACCGTGCTTATTCTTCCAAGCACGGGCCATCTTGCACAAGCGACGCAAATTACGGTTCTTCCGCTCATTGGCCGCTCTGATCTCATCAAGTTCAGCTTGGGGCTTTGTGATCTTCCATGATCCGCCATTTGCTGTGTCAGGATACTTGTAGCTTCCGTCTGCCAGCTTAAAAGCTGGCATTACCTCAATGTGAAAGTCCTTGTAGAGAACCCTGACTACCAAGCGATCAACCTTTACGGTAGTCGAAGGGTATCGCCGCTGGATTGCAGCCTTGGCATCCCTGAGGAGTTCATACTGCCGACCGTCACTGTACGCTTCCCACTTCCCTGCAGGCATGATGTAGATCATGTCGAGGTCCGAGATACCCTTAATCGCTGTCCACCGCCCATATGAACCAACTTGGAGACTGTTCGCTGTCTTCGAATCCGTGTCGCGAAATTCCTTATTTAAGGCGGATGTCACTTCGCCGTAGCGCAACCCGATAGTATCGCCATTTGCGATCTTGATGTTGTCGAGGAAAGCCTTGAAATCGTCCGAAATGCTCATAGGTGCCTCGATAGTGGTTTCGGCCCCAAGGAGCGCAACGGCTTCTTCACTTCCGATTGTGGGCCAGCCCTGACTAGATACAACATATAGATAATGAGTTCGATGCTGCAAGGGTGTGTTTCCCTATGTCGCCAACTGCTCGCCTGCTCGGGCCTCGGCTCCTGCTCCTTGGCACTCGCTAGCGCCATTTGAATCGCAGGGAGCTCTGTCTGACCGCCCGCGAAGAGCTCATGTCTCGCGGCGGACTTTGGGTTTGCCTAGGTGGGCGCAACTGTCCGGTCCTGCATTTTTCAGCCGCCGCGATGCTGCATCACCTTCAGGCAGCTTTCCGCCCAGTGCGACGATCCACCTTCACTACAGCGCAGCACTTACCTTCCTCCGCCTGCGTCCGTATCCTGCACGGGGACGATGAGCCTGGATGGACGACAATGGATGATCACGGATACCGCCCCGGCCTCGCGGGCACTGCGCCCCGCACAGCTGCATCCTGACCTTTGTCCGGAAGGATTCCGATGACCTGGCTTTCTCCTGTCGACGCCTATTGCGAGCGGACCAGCCCGGACTACTGGTCCGAGCCGATCAACGCGGTGACCAACCTCGCCTTCCTGATCGCCGCCCTCGCCCTCTGGCCGCGGCTGCGCGGGCCGGAGATGGCGATGGGCCGGGTGCTGGCGGCGGTGCTGTTCGTGATCGGCCTCGGATCCTGGCTGTTCCACACCCATGCCAACCGGCTGACCGGGCTGATGGACGTGCTGCCGATCCTCGCGTTCATCCTGCTTTATGTCTTCGCCGCCACGCGGGACTATTTCGGGGCACGACCCTTGGTGGCCGCCCTGGTGACGGCGGGCTTCGTCCCCTATGCCGCCGCGACGGTGCCGATCTTCGCGATGATCCCCGGCCTCGGCTCCTCGGCCAGCTATGCGCCGGTGCCGCTGCTGATCCTGGTCTACGCGCTACTGCTGCGACAGCGCCTGCCCGATACGGCGCGCGGCCTCGCCATCGGCGCCGGGATCCTGATCGTCTCGCTGACCTTCCGCACGCTGGACCAGCCCCTGTGCGGCACCCTGCCCTTCGGCACGCATTTCCTGTGGCATGTCCTCAATGCGGTGATGCTTGGCTGGATGATCGAGGTCTGGCGCCGGCATCGGCTGCGCTGATCCCGGATTCCGGCAAGTCTTTGCGCGACGCCGGAGCGCGCTGCTCTACGCCGCACTGCCCTGCCGTATCCCGGCCATGCCATTCCCCACCGACTATTCCATAGCGATTTCCATTGCTTATGCGGATTTTGGCGCCGATGCTGGCGATTATGACCTTGCCAGCTTGCCGAACCCAGGCCACGATGACGCGGAGCGAACGCGAGGCGCTGCTCGACGCCCTGCTGCTCGGCGAGCCGGATCTCGGCTTCACGCCCCGCGGCAATCCCGACCCGCGCCTCGTCAGACTGGTGCGCCTGCTGGGCAGGCAGGCCGCCAGGGACAATTTCGAGGCGCAGAGCAAGTCCAGGGAACCCGGCGCCTCCTGATCCGACAGGGAGTGCCGCCATGAAGGTCGCCGTCTACGCCCGCTATTCCTCCGACCAGCAGCGCGATGCGTCCATCACCGACCAGTTCCGCATGTGCCAGCTGCGGGACGAGAAGGAAGGCTGGACGGTGGTCGAGGAATATTCCGATCATTCCATCTCCGGCGCCAGCATGATCCAGCGTCCCGGTATCCAGGCGCTGATCATGGATTCCGCGCGCGGCCGCTTCGATCTGGTGCTGGCCGAGGCGCTGGACCGGATCAGTCGCGACCAGGAGGACATCGCCGGCATCTACAAGCGCATGCGCTACGCCGACGTGAAGATGTTCACCCTGTCCGAGGGCGAGATCAGCGAGTTGCATGTCGGCCTGAAGGGCACGATGAACGCGCTGTTCCTCAAGGACCTGGCCGACAAGACCCGGCGCGGCCAGCGCGGGCGTGTCGAGGCCGGCAAATCCGGCGGCGGCAACGCCTATGGCTACGATGTCGTCAAGAAACTGGACGGCAATGGCGAGCCGATCCGCGGCGACCGGGCGATCAACGCGGCGCAGGCCGAGGTGGTGCGCCGGATCTTCCGCGACTATGCCGCCGGCAAATCGGCCAAGGCCATCGCCGTCGCCCTGAACCGGGACGGCATCCCCGCCCCCTCGGGCGGAGATTGGGGCTTCAGCACCATCAACGGCAACCCGAAGCGCGGCAACGGCATCCTCAACAACGAGATGTATGTCGGCAGAATCGTCTGGAACCGCCAGCGCTTCATCAAAGATCCCGATACCGGCAAGCGCCAGGCGCGTCCCAACCCGGAAGAGGACTGGGTGATCCAGGAGGTGCCGGAACTGCGCATCCTCGACGACGATCTTTGGAACGCCGTGAAGGCGCGGCAGAAGACCAATACCGTCGCGCGGGACGCGCGCGGCAACGCCGACGTCCGCAAGGTGAACCATCGCCGGCGGCCGAAGTATCTGTTTTCGGGGCTGACGAAGTGCGCCTGCTGCGGCGGCGGTTACTCGGCGATCTCGAAGGACCTGATCGGCTGCTCGACGGCGCGCAACAAGGGCACCTGCGACAACCGCGTCAACATCCGCCGCGACGAGCTGGAGGCGCGGGTGCTGAACGCCCTGCGCACCCGCCTCGTCGACCCCGACCTCTTCGCCGAGTTCTGCGACGCCTATACGAAGGAGACCAACCGGCTGCGCATGGAAAGCGGCGCCGGCATCGACAAGGCCGAGGCCGAGCTGAAGCGGATCGCCCGCGAGGAGGAGAAGCTGATGGATCTCTACATGCGGGACGCCATCTCGATCGAGGCCGTCAAGGAGCGCGGCGACAAGCTGCGCGCCCGCAAGGCGGAACTGCAGGATTTCCTGGCCAGTACCGACGAGCCCCCGCCCCTGCTGCATCCGTCGATGGCGCTGCAATACCGGGCACGGGTGCAGCAGCTCTACGAGACGCTGCAGAGCGACGACGAGGCGCAGCGCATCGAGGCGGCGGAGATCATCCGCTCGCTGATCGACCGGATCGTGCTGACGCCGGGGCAGGACCGGATCGAGATCGACGTTCAGGGCGATCTTGCCGGAATCCTTACGCTTTCGGCGCAACGCAAAAACCCCGCGGCGGATGCAGCGGGGTCGCAAGTAAAGATGGTTGCGGGGGCTGGATCTAATCTTCACTTGCTGCCCGAGCAAGTAAAGATGGTTGCGGGGACCGGCATCGATCACAACTTGCAATCGACGCCGGTAAAGATGGTTGCGGGAGGCTGCAACCACCATTACTTGCGACCTACTAACAGCCATTTTCCTATCAACGCCAAATCCAACGCGGGGAGAATGGTTGCTAAAAATTGCAGCTTTCATTCCGTCCTCTTCCGAACAGCAGCGTGAGTATCGGTTACACTACAACTCAACCGCCACGTTTTCCCGGCGAAAAATCCGGCACTGCGCGCCGAACGCGGTCAGCGCAGGTTCGTTTGTCATCTATCACCTCTGACCGACCTGGAACGGGACGCAGGACATCGCCATGCAACTGCGCCCTCAGTTCCAGCCAACGCGCCTTGAGAACCTGCCAGTTGTGATCGTCGTATGTGCCACTGACGACAACAGGGTGAACCCGAATGCGGGGCGGGAGACCATCACCATGATCCCTCCATTTCCGCCATTCGCGAAGCCAAAGACTGTTCTTGCGATCCACACGCCCAATCTGCTGCTCGACAATGCCGGGATTCCACTCCGCGTGCAGTAGAATCACTGTGCGACAGGCCTCATGCAGATTCAGGCCCTCACGCCCGACGCGGGATTGCGCGAGGAGCACCATCGGCCAACTGGACGACCGGTTGAATGCAGATTGCAGCATACGCCGCGTTTGCGGTGCGGTTGCGCCTGACATCATCCTGGCGAAGTTGCCCTCGCGCCCGGAATAGTCGTTCAGCCAGGCATCCAGCCGGGCTTTCTGCGTATCGTTGTTCTCTGCTTCATCATCCCCGGCAAGCTCCAGGAGCAGTTTTTCGAACAGCCCGAGCATTTCTCGCCCTGTCCAGGAAGCGCCCGCAACTTCCCGCCTGCCACCAAGTGCCTCGAGCAAAGCCCCGAATTGAAGGTCTTGTTTGCCGTCCTCATGGCGCAGAATCTCTGACAGAAATGCAGCAGTTCCTCCCTCCAGCGCAAGGTCTTCCAACTCCCGATGAAGCCGTGCGAGTTCAGCCCGGCGCTCGCTCGCCCACTCCTGATAGCGGGTTTTCAACATCACATCGATTTCGTCGACCCCACCCGCCACCGCAAGATCAGGATCCCTCATCGCCGCAATGACGGCTGCTATATTGCTTTCCCCGATCCCACTGGCAGGCCAGTGCTGACCGTCTCGCAAACGACGCAGCATCTCACGCGCGTCCAGCAGTCTGGTCAGCACATTCATCGGCGTCAGGAACCTGCCGAAGACGAGCACTTTCTCGCCGGCCCGTGTATAGGCCTCGATTTGTCTCACAGCCGCCAGGATCGCAGGGTGGCTATAGATGTCGTTGCTCTCAGCGGTGAAAGCTTCCGTCCAAAACCCCGCCGGACCAACGAGGTTTGCATCTGTCATGCCTGAAGGGCTGTCTTCCTCATCCTCTCCAAAGCCGAACCCATACCCCTGGGCAACGGCGAGCCTGACCCGTTTCACACGCGGATCATCCTGAGGGAGTAGCGACAGCGCCTCAGCCGCACAAAAGCGGCGCAACCAGTCACGGGTAAAACCCTCTGCCTCCGGTGAAACCGGGATATCGGTGACCTCACGATAATCACCATGACTGTCTTTGAAGACGCAGAATTCGGGGTCACTGCGTTTGTCCCGGCGCAGGACGTATGGTCGCAATGCTGCGTAGAACTGCCGGGCGGAGGTCTCGAATTCCCCGGTCAGCGTCTCGTCCAGTTCTTCGGTTTGAATCCGACGAACAACATCCACATAGCCGGTGATCCATTCCGTCAGCTCTGCGAGCGCAGTAATATCCTGATCGTCATCGCGACCATTGAGCCGCTCCAGCGTGTCGATCCACTGGCTGGAGTCCAGCTCGACCGGGGTTGCGGTCATGCCCAGACGAAAAGGATCATCCGCTTCCCAGCTTACCGGGCCGAGAATGCGCGAAAGGCTTGAATCTGCGCCGCGCGCCTTGTGGGCTTCGTCAACGACTATGAGATCAAACTGACCCAGGCCATAGCCGATCAGCGGCAGGATCCTGTTCTTGTAATCGTCCGCCGAAAGCCATTTCTGATCGCCGTTAATGGCATCGCGCGGCAGTTCGTGGTCCAGAATCGTTTGGGCAATGTGCCGCGCCGCACGGCGACTGGCATATACATAGCCCACCTCACCCGAATGGAAATTTTCGCGCATGAAGTTGCGCCGTCGGCCGTCAATCAGGCGGGCGACGTTGGGTAAGAGTTCCCGGCGCCAGCCTCCAGCGGGGCCTTCTCCACGATTGGGAAACTGCATGTTCGCGAAGGAATGAGAGATCATTATGATCTCTTCGGCGGCCCAGCCGTTCTCCGGCAACTCACGCTGCTTGCGGCGATCCGAAAGCCACTCCTTATGGCTGTGTAACCGTCTTGCGCTCCCCTCCGCATCGGTATCGTGCAAGAAACCGGAGATGAAACCATCATAGCTGCGCAGCGGCAGCAATGTCTTGTCGTCGGCGTTGAACCGTTTCAGTTCCTGTTGCCATTGTGCCCCAAGGCCCGCGGGCAGAACAATGGCGCTGCGTCCGCCCGCCTCCCGCACCGCTGCGATCAGCGCCGCCGCAATGCGGGTCTTGCCCATACCCACCTCATCAGCCAGCAGGGCCGAGCGTTGGCCCGCCCGGATACGGCACGCTAGTTCTGTGACACTCGCCTTCTGGCCATGATCTAGCAGGGTATCATCAGACGTCCCTGCGATACGATCCAGAATGCTCGCGACCTCGTTCCAGTCCACCATCACGCGGCCTCCCGTTCCCAGAGCGATGGGTAAGCGCTGAGCTCCCACGCGACGGACACCGCCAAAAGCGCATCTCTCAATAGGTCTGGCGAAACCCCTTCCGGGCGCATACGCGGATCTGCCAGAGCAGGCAGAGGATTTGCCCTGGCGTTCCGGAAGAACTCGAGCATCGTTTTTTCGCGAGACGCGATAGCGCAAAGGTTCTGTTGCAACTCCCGACACCACCTTTGCCAGTCCCGCGGGTCCAACCTTGCCTGTGTCTCACAAAGACGCACCAGAAGTTCCATCATCCTGCGAATGGGATAGGCAGCTGGCGGAGCTTCGGTGGTATCTGAGGCGTCGGTGAGCGGCTCTTCGCCTTCCTCACCCTCATCTTCGCTGTCAGCATCACCTGGCTCGGGAAATGAGCCAAGGCTGGCAAGGATATCTTCGACCGACATATCGGAGGGGCGAGCGACAACAAGTGCTTCGGAAGAAATGACAGGCAGCCGCCAGCCGCCCTCCGCGAGTGTCACAATCGCTGGAGCCGGTGCAGGCCATGGACAAGGTGTCTGGGCCTGAGCCGCATCGACACCAATCACCATCACCGATTTGTCTTCGGGGGCCGAGAGCACCCCGTCTTGCCATATAAGCCACGCAACTGGCGGCTGGGTTTCTGGCTCATCGGGGCGCACAAAGCCTTCCCCTTGCTGCAGGGCCTCGGGCGTCACCACATCAGTGAACTGGATCGGCAAAACAGCGGCGATACCGTTCCGCGTGTCTCTGCGTCGCGGCCATTTCAGTCCTCCCGGCAGATCGACGATCACACCTGCCTCAAGGTTTCCCCCGGCGCTTGCGGCACGCTCAAACCCGTTCATGCTCAGATTGCCGGATCCAAGATAAGCCCGTCCCGAGGCCTCGGTCTCGCCCGACGCCAGCACCACAAATTTTGCATGCAGGCACCCATCAGTTCCATGCAAGACAGAGCGCGGAGGGCGCAAGTTCCAGCCTGCGTCAATCAAGGCACCGGCCCGGGCAGCAAGCCCCTGACAGGAGGACGGGTTGAGAAACAGGTCGAGAGCCGCTGTTTTCGTCAGGGATTTCTCCTGCACCAATGCGCGGCGCAGTCGCTCTGGCAGGCCAGCAGCACCATCGCCGTCGCTCTCGAAATAGCCAGACCCGAGGATGAGACGGTCGGCCTTCTTTTTGGTACCCAGGCGCTCGACCACCTGAGGAAACAGCGCCTGATTGCGGCTGTCGATGAAGCGGGGACGCGCGGATGACGTGGGCAAGGCTGTGATCGCGGCCTCCAGCAGGGCGTCTGGCCGGTGCCCGTCAAAACTGCGTTCGATCAGGGCGCAATCTGCCCGCTCGCGCAGCCATCCAAACATCTCATGCGCAGCGCGGATATCAGCAATGTCCTGTGCGTCAGGCACAGCAGAGTCCAGATCGATCGACCAGAACAGGTCGATGCTGCGAGTAAGCGGATCCTGTGTCCAGTTCCCCGTGCTGACAGCGAGGCGAATGACATAGCCATCTCCGCCGCGCTTGCGAAAACCCAGAATCGCCACCTTGGCATGGAGAAGGTTGTAGCCGCGTCCCTCGAGGCGCATCCACATCCAGGCAAGTCCCGGAACGTCCGAGATCGCATTCATGGTTGGATGGATGAAGGCGGCCAGCACCGGGCGCGCCATCTCGCCTGTGAATGTTCGGCGGATCTGCCCCAGGACCTGCCGCGTCGCGGTGAAGCCGCACATAAGGCCAAAGTCGCCATAACAATCTTCGGGCGGCATGAAGAGGGAGTAGAGCGTCGTGTTCTGCATCAGACGGCCTCCGATCCCGCGTCACGGGTGCCCGGGTTCACCTTTCCGGACAGCTCCGTCACCAGACAATGAAGATTGTGCAGCCGGAAAAGCTGCGGCGCGAAGGCCTCGTCCTGAGGGGGCCGGTTCTCGTCCTGGGTCTCCGAGCTGCCCCGCAACTCGCTCGCAGCCGGCCCGAGAAAAATGTGGCCTTCGCGCTGACAAATCACGGTAGAATCGCGCTCGGCCAGCCTCTGGATCAGCTGCTGATCGGACAGATGTCGGATTTCCGCGATAAATCTGCGGCTAGTCTCCTCATTGCCCTGATCGACAAGCGCGCCTTTTGCCGAGGCCAGATCTCGCAATTGTTTCAGCGGCTCGGTGGCGACTTCGGCTGCCTCCGCTTCTGACAGGCGCACAGGCTGATTATCGTCGCGAAGCTTCAGCAGGTGCTGTTCCAACTGGTCCAACACCGTCAACGCGGCATCGCGAATATCCATAAAAGCCGCTCCGGCGCGCAGATCCGACCAGTGATCCGGCGCAACCCCCGCCAATGCGGTTTCCTGGTCCAAATGCGTGGAACTGGGGCCAGTGCCGAGGCGCGCCAGCTCCCGGCGCCGGGTCGAGCCGGGATCATTTCCGTCGAGCAATCGGGCAAGGATCAGTTTACGCACCGCTTCCGGGACAGCCCCAACAGGGGAAAGCACTGCCAAGGCCTCCTTCAGGCCATGTGGCTGTCTGCCATGCGCCCAGGCACCAAGCAAACGGCGCGGTTCTTTCATCGCATTCAGCTCCAACAGCTCTCTGCCAGCGCTATGTATGCGGAACGCGCCGTAGCGGCTGCCCTGCACGAATCCCAGTGCGACCAGAGGTTGCACCATCGCCATGCGGATCGGCTGAACCACATAAGTTCCGCGACGCCTGAGATTGTGGAAACTGCTATCCTTCAAGCCCTGCATCTTCCTCGCCCCTCGCACGCGGCGATCCTGCGGGCCCGCGATGACTTCAAGCATGACGCGCGCTTCGACCGCGTTGCCGACAGGCAGTGCCGGCACACCAAGTTCCTCGGCGATAGAGATCGCCAGAACCGACCAAAGGATGGGCATGGGAAACCACATGCCGCCGATTCCGGGGACCGCCCGATCATTGAAATGACGAACCGCCGCCGCAAGCCCGAGGTTCTGCTGGCGCCGTTGCGAAACCACGGTATCGGGCGCAAGTATTCCCCAGGGCATCAGTTAACTCTGGCCTGTGCGAAAGCTCCCGCTGACGCGCCCTCATCTGCCAGTTCCAGCCAACCGTGATCGACCCAGAACACCGCCACGCCCTGCAGCGGATGCTGCGGGTATAGTCCGGCCAACAGTCCGGCATAGCTGGAAAGCTGTGGCCAATAGGGGCCGAACCCGTCACCGCCGCCGCCGGATTTATGGTCGATCAGCATCGCGCCTGCCGGGCCGATGGCGAGAAGGTCGAGGGCACCGGGGATCTCTGCACCCTCGGGCGTGTGGCCAAGCACCGGAATCTCGGCGCGCAGATCCGTATAGCCCTGATCGACAAGCCAGGCTTTCAGCGCCGTGGCGCGCTCGGCCACTAGCGCAAGAGTGGCGTCGTCAAGCCCGGTCGCGAGAGCCAAAGCCGGGGCCAGATCGGGCCGGGTCAGGTATGTGCGCAGCGCCAGATGCAGTGCTGTGCCGCGGTAGGCATCGTTCAGTGCCTTTGGCCAGGGTGCTCCGATGTTGATACGGCGGGACACGGGCGGCACCCCCGCACTACGGGTTTGCGAGGGCTGCAGCCGCCAGGGCGTCAGCGGTGTCACGGGCAACGGCGCAGCGGCACCAAGGCGCAGCGCCGGGGCCGCCCCACCGCCAACATATTCGGTAAATCCCGCCTGTTCAGGCAGCTGCGTGATGACCGCCGGGCAAACCACGCCATTGATGCGCAGGCTGCCCGCCCCGATCTGCGGCGCGCAAGTATCGGACAGGATATGAAACAGGTTCGTAGCCTCGGGCGCGTCTTCTTCGCGGTCCTTCAGAAAACCCGGCCATTCCAGCACCAGCCGGTCACGGGCACGGGTCAGGGCGACATAGAGAAGGTTTTTCGCATTGGCTTCAAAATCGGCGCGACGGTCTTCGATGAAACGGCGTGTCGCCTCGGGCGCGGCAAAGCCGGGCGTGTGGATCAGGCTCGCGGACCCCAGCACCACCGCCATATCGTCGATGCGGTCCAAGGCATCGAAACGGGTCGCAGTGGCCCCCGCACGTTCCTCGATACCATAGTCGAACTCTGCGACGACAGTGATCGGCCATTCCCGCCCTTTGGAGGCATGCCAAGTGACGATCTCCACGGCCTCGGCGCTGTTGGCGGAAGGATCGGGATGACGGTCGAAATCGCGCTCGCCTCCACGGGCGTCGAGCCAGCCGAGAAAGACCTTGGCAGTCTCGCCGTGGAACCCCGAGGCGGATTTGAGATCGCGATGCGCGGCTTCGAACTCACCCGCCTCAGCCTCTAGCCGCATAAGATCGGCGCGGGATTGGGCGGCGTCAGGCTGACGTTCGGCCCAGAGGCGCAGGCCGGCGGCATCCAACACCAGATCAAGGGCCGCACCCACCGGCAGGCGGGCCAAAAGGTTCGACAGAGCGGCGAGCCGCATCAGCACCGGGTCATCCACCAACCGCCCTTCCATTTGGGCGGATAGCGCCTCCTGCAAGGACAGCGGGTCCGGGCCAAGCGTGCGCAAGAGCAGCCCGGCATGGATATCCGCCGGATTGGCGGCAAAGGCCAGCGCGGCGCGGGCGGCAACAATCACCGGACTTTTCGCCCAGCCATCCTCGGCGATCCGCACCGGAACGCCGCGCGCGCGCAGTTCCTCGGCATAGCGGGCGGCGGTGGTGTGGCGACAGACCAACAGCGCGATATCCGAGGGCCGAGCCGGTCGGGCGGCCTTCGTGTGGCGGTCGGTGATAGTCTCAGTATCAGTCAGGATACGGGCGATGCGCTCGGCGATGTGTTCTGGGGGCTGCGAATACTTTTGTGAGCGCCGTCCCTGCGTAGCGTTCAGCACCTCGATCGCGGGACCTGCGACCGGATCACGGGTCGGTGCCAGTGGGTTATAGCCCGCGCCAAAGAGGCCCGCCCCCATCGCATTGACGAATTGCATGACGGCCGGCGTCGAGCGCCAGTTGCGGTCGAGTGGCTGGGTCGCATCGGGGTTAGCCGCCGCAAGCGCCTGCGACAGGCGCGGATCGGCCCCCTGAAAGCCCATGATCGACTGTTTCACATCGCCCACAAGCAGGGTGCGCGGTGCGTGCTGGCCAAGCTGCCACAGCAGCGCGAATTGCACCGGGTTGGTGTCCTGGAATTCGTCAATGATGACGCAGTCGATCTCGTCCAGCACCGCCTGACGCACGGCGGGGTCGGTGCGCAAGAGCCGCTCGGCCCCCGTGATCATATCGGCGAAGTCGATCAGGCCGAGCGCCTTTTTGCGGGCCTCATAGGCCGCCATCACCTCTTGCGCGCAGGCGATCAGGCAGGACAGGTGCAGCTTGGCATCCTCAAGCGGGCCGGGATGCGAGGGCAGGACATCCGCCGCCGCCATGATGGCCGTGGCGAGGTCGTCATAGCCGTCGGGCGTTTTCGTGCGGCTGTTTGAGGTGAAAAGCCCGCGCAAGTTCTGCCAGATACCCCAGTCAAGGGCCAAAAGCCCCGGATCACGCGCCACCCGCCGGAAAAGCGAGAGGTTCTTTTCCAGCGTTTCCTTCGGACCTTTGGCCGCGACGGTGGCCATGCCGCCCTCGGGGAAGGCCGTGATCATGGCTTGAACGGCGGTCTCGAGTGAGGCGCCAGCCGCCGCAGGGTCCTCCAGCACCGGGCCATAAACCGCATCCAGCCGCGCCAGCGCCGGGGCGATCAGGCCGGGGTCACGCCCCTTGTCGCCAAGGCTGCGCAGCAGGTCGATCATCGACAGCACCCGGCCGCGCAACGAATCTTCGACCGTCTCGCCCTTCACGAAGTTCGGGGCATAGCCAAACCGCTCGGGTTCGGCCTTGATCGGGTCCAGCGCCTTGGCATGGGCCAGCGCCTGCCGGATCAAGAGATCACGCTCGGCATCGCCCAAATGACGCGGCTGCGGCGAGGCGCCCGCCGCCAGCGCATGTTCGGTCAGAAGGCGCAGGCCCAAGCCGTGGATGGTCGAGACATAGGCGCGTTCCACCGCCATCGCCTCGGCCACCAGCCCATCGGCCAAAAGGCCGGCGCGGATCCTCTCGCGAAGCTCGCCCGCCGCAGCCTCGGTGAAGGTCACGGCAAGAATGCGCTCGGGCCGGACGATGCCACGTTTCACCCAGTCCGAGAGCTGGGTCTTGATGCGGTGGGTCTTGCCGGCGCCGGCGCCTGCAGGGACGATGACCAGACCATGATCTGCGTTGGGGGCCATGGTCATTCCTCCTCGACCGGGCGGATGAAGGCGGTGACAAGGGCGGAGCCATCGGTCAGCGCATAGGGGACAAAGCCTGCCTCATTTCTGAAAAATGCGGCATCCTCGGTGGTGTTCAGCACGACCCGGCCTGCGCCGAGTTCGGCCAGCCGTTCCGCCAGCTTGGCCACCGCGCCGGCGTTCACCGCGTCACCCATGTCGCGGGCGGGCGACCCCTCGGGCAAAGCGAGACCCGACGTCAGCAGCCCCCCGTCATTCATCAGGTGATAGGCCACCGCCACCTTGCGGCCGATCAGGGGCCCCATCCCGTCCCCCTCGCGCCGGGTGGGCCGGGCGATCATATCGGCGTAAAGCCCGGCCTGCAGATCCCAGCCCGCCTCCATCCGCTGCCGCCGCCCTTTTGTGCCACTTTTCTTGTGGTCAACGATCAGGAGCGCGCCGTCGGGCAATTCAAGGATCGCATCGGCCTTGCCGTGCAGATTGATGCCATGCGCCTCACCGGCCAGCCAGATTTCATTGCCGATGATCCTGGCTTTCAGCGCAAGCAGATGGTCGCGCCAGCGCAGGGCCGCCGCCATGATCTCACGCTCCAGCCCGCGACGCTCCATCTCCCATGAGGGGCTGCGCAGATAACCCGCGTGCCGGGTCAGCGCCCGGCCATAGGCCTCGGGGATGGCAGTTGCCAGCGCCTCCGGTTCGGGGATCGGTTGGTCTTTGAGAAAGACATTTTCAAAGACATCATGGGCGATATTGCCCTTGGCCATCACGTCGAGTTCCTCGGCAGACCAGGACATATCCTCGGCCCCGACCTCGGCCAGAAGCCAGGCGAGAGGGCTGACCAGCAGCGTCTCGAGCCGCGAAGGCGATTGCGGTTTGGCGGTGCCGTCAACGCGCCGCCGCAGGGACAGAAGGTCATGCCCCGGGAAATCGAGAGCCTCGGGCAAGTCCGCAGGTTCCGGCACCGGAATCAGTGTGTGATATGCGACCGGCCAGTCCGCCGGGTTCAGCCGCGACAGATCGATGATCAGATCGCTGGCATCCTCGACGCCCGCCACCGCCCGCGCGACGAGCGACAGCCCCGCCGAGGGTTGCAAGCGCCCGCCTGCCAGATCGCGCCAGGGGATCAGGAATGTGACGCTTTCGGATACGGCCTGAAGCTGCTGGTCAAAGATCTGAAGGCCCTGCGCCAACCCTTCGGCCCTGCCACGGAGTTGAACGCCGGTTCCCGCGTGTATCGCAGCGATCTCGCTGTCAAGAAACAGCGGATTGGCGCGCGGGCGAGTCGGGTAAAGCCCGTCGGTGAAATCGCTGACGATCAGATGGCGGCATGGGCGCCACGGGCTTTCATGCGCGGACCAGAGGCTGACGCCTTCAAGATTGCGGTCGAGGTCCGCAACCATGGGCGGCGCGATCTGAATGCCACGCAGGATTATCTCCCAATCCGGCGTGCCTTCGCCGGGGGGGACGGTCAGCCGCGCGCGGACCTGATCGCCTTTTCCGATCCGCTCGCAGATCCGGTCCAGCAGGAATCGCAGCTGCGGCAAGCTGCCGGCCGAGGCGCGGATATCGTCCCACAGTTCCTTATGTGCGGGCGTGTCCGTGAGGATGGAGCCTCGGAAATCGCCACCCATGAGGCTTTCGGCAAGATCGCGCCCGGTCTGTGCCGCCCAGGGCATCAAGGGAGAAAGCGCGAGGCTCGCCAAGACCATAGCCGGAGTTGGCGGTCGCTTGGCCAGCGCCAGATGTAGCGCGGTCTCGCCAATGACATCTCGCTCGGGTAATTGGCCCGGAAGGCCCGAGAGCGGCACTCCCTGGGCTGAGAAAGCGCGCGCGATCTGGCGCAGATCATCGCCCGACAGCACGGCGATTTCACGGGCCGAAACGCCGGACTCAATCAGCGCCCGGGCTTGGGCGGCGGCGAAATCGGCGCAGGCGGCGGGATCGCGCAGACCATAGAACGCGAGGCTGTCATCCAGAACCCCGGCCTCGATATCCTGCGCTGAAACACCGCCCTGCAGCGCGTGCAGGCGGCTGCCGATTGCGGCCCGGGGCGTATAGGCGCTTGCGGGAACAGTGCCGAACTCGTCCCGCAACCGGGCAAAAAGCGCCTGCAGCGCCGCAGGAGCTAGAGGATCGAGCGAACCTTCAACCACCGGCAACGAGCCCAGGAACGACCCATGCGGCAGGGCCAGCACATGGGAAATCGGTGCCAGCCCCTCTGGCAGCGCATCCCCCAACCTTTGCCACAACGCGACCAGCGCCAAGAGATGCCGCTTGGCGCGGCTGTCTGGCAGGTGATCGACGTTCGGCACCTTCAGATCCGGCGTGGCCAGCACAAGATCCGTCAGCGCGGCGGTCACCGCCGAGATCGTCTCGACCGGTGCATTGGCAAGACTTTCGGCCCAGACCGGGTCAGGCGCCTCGGCAATGGCACGCCCCGGTGCCCATTCGGCAGAAATGGGGGCAAGGGACAATTCGGCAAGACCGGTATCGGTCAGGCGGTATTGCAGGCCGGAGCGCGGATCAGTGACGAGGAAGGAGTAGTGCATGAATGGCCTGCAATCTGCGGATCAGGAAAACTGTAACGAGGATGAGGGCTTGGGCATCGAGGTCGACTTCTTGCTTCCCGCCGAGCGCGTAGCCGAACCTGCACCGCCAACACGGTCGACGAAGCTAAAGGTTCTCGACATAAGTCACGTAGAAACCACGGACCATCCGGTGCTCCTGCATCCGTTCTCCCAGCGAGAAACCGTTCATCTTGCGAGGCGTTGGCTGGAAAATATCCAATCCGCGATCCAGAACCATCTTCCAGCCAGTATCCGTCGTGATGTCGCGTGCATGGAGAGTGCCGCTCCCATCGAAGGCCCATGTGAAATCGACGCCCGTGCCTGTGCAGGCTTCAGCAATCCCGTCCAGGCACTCTCGCTGCTCCTGAATGTTCCCATCGTCCGGAGCCGTGACAAGATGCACAGCGATCTGATCTTCAGGCTGTTTGCGCCTGATCAGCATCTCGATCAGTTCCATTACGTTGCGCGCCTGATGGAACTTCCGGATATAGGGGTCTGTGATGATGATCCGCGTCGCGCCATCCGTCCAAGGACCAAAGATCTTGTCGAAACTGATGCCCTTGCGGTTTTCTGTGAAAACGACATGTCCGGGAGTTGGGGGGAAGTGCAGGGCAGCGGTAACGGTAGGCGCTGCGGAAGCAGCCGCCGTTGAGACCGGCTCTGCCGGTACCGACCCAATCTCTTGTTGATTCGTACCGTCACTTCCATCGTCGGTTGATCGACGGTGGTAGAACTGGGGGAACTCCTCTTCCTCGAGCGTGGTTACGGCGCGCTTTGCGCCATCAGAGGCGATGTAATGGAAATCTGCTGCCTCAAAGGTGCTGTCGATCCGCAGGAGCTGGTCCTTCACCCGCTTGCGGCATTCAATCGCAAACCGCAGCAGCTCTTCAACTTCGGCTTCTGTCTCGCCTCCATTCGGGAAGATCAGCTTCAGCAGGCCTGACATGGTCTTGTTGATCGCGGCGCGGTCCCGGATATGGGTCTGAACCGGAATGGTGAAATAGCGATCTGGCCGGTGCGAGAAGTCCTCCGCACGCAGATGGCGCAGGATTTCGGCGAGATAGTCGACAATGAACCCATAGCCAGATGTGAACATCTCACCCCGGATGATGTCGACCTCCCATCCGGGCAGATAGGCATGCAATCGATCAATAAAGGCGCTGTCGTGGAACTGCGGCGGCAGAGCCTCGAACAGGTCCGTATTTTTCAGCATCCAAGGCACGTTATGGTCCGTGTTGCCGACAAAGGCGAAGCTGGCCTCAGCGCCCATCGGATTTACACCACGAGAGAACTGCTTGTTCGCCATGTAGTTCTTCATGATATCGACAAGCGCCTTGTTGGCCGTCTTCTCGCGGCCGGCAAATTCGTCAAAGGCCACGACATCCCAAAACCCGACCAATCCGATCCGGCCATTGGAATTGTTCACGAAAAGCTTGGGAACCGTGATTTCACCGCCCGAGATCAACTGACCATGTGGCGAAAACTCGGAATAGATATGAGATTTTCCCGTCCCCTTGGGACCAAGCTCGATGAGGTTGTAGTTGCGCTCAACAAATGGGACCAAGCGCAACAGTTGCAGAAGTTTTGACCGGCGCCCGAACAGTGACGGGTCAAAGCCGATGCTCTGCATCAGGAGATCGATCCATTCCTCGGTGGTGAACTTGTCCCGCGTCTCGCGATAGCCGTCATAGTCGACACGGGCGATCTGGATCGGCTTCAGCGTGTCGATGATCCAAGGAGAGATCCGGCTGTCTTCCGAGAATTCGTACTGCACATCGGCGATGCACCAAATACCCGTAACCAGCAGTTTCGGGTGCGCCTTTACCGTGGCGCTGTCGATGGCAACCCGCTTGATACCGAGGTTTTCAAAGACCGCCTCATAGGCATCGGTCTTTTCATTCAGCGCCACGCTAACCTGATCGATGACCTTGTAGCGGCCACGCTCCTTGATCGTTGATTGTACCAACCCAGCTTCGGAACGATGGACGTAGTGCTTGCGCAGGATGTCCTTGACCGTTTCAATGCCTGTCGCAATCGAGGCTTCGTCATCGGTCGCGCAATACTGGCCGAGAAGGTATTCGAGCACATAAGTGGGGACAATGGCGTTCCCCTTCACGGCCTTCACCAGGTCCTTACGGACCACGAAACCGGCAAAATGCTCATTGATCTTGTCATCAAGGGTCGACATCGGCACCTCAGAAATCGAAATCTGTACTGATCCCGCGTTTCAGCAGCAGCGGCTGCGAAGCGTGATCTTCGAAATGGCTGGTCTTTCCGATGCGCGTTCGCAGCTTCAGGAAGACTGTCTGATTGTTATAGACGTCTGCCGCCTTGGACAGCAGGAAGCTCCGCGACAACTCGCGCTCGCGCGGGTTCTCAGACGTGAAATCGAATTCCAACTCGGCTTCGTCTGAGATGAGTGTTTTATCGTCGGCAAAGATGGCTGCATGCACCTGCCGGGGCTGCTGCTTGTCGGTCACTGGCTCCGCCTGATAGAAGGTGACCTGGATCTGGCCCGTGGTGATCTGAGCACGGGGTGGCGGAATGATCTGCACCGAAACCTGTCCGACATCCTCCTTGCGCTGCTTGCCGACACGCAGGACCGGTAGGACAATCTCCTGCAGGCTCGCCCCGCCATGGACAAAGCGGCTGCCCGATCCTTTGACGCGCAGGCGGTTGATCGAGTTCGGGATCAGAATGTCCTGCTCACCTTCCAGCCCAAGCTGTGCGGCAGAGAACTTCTTCATGCCGCCACTGCTGTTAAGGCCCCGGCCGATCACGAAGCGCCGGTTTCGTGTAACGATCTCGCCCTCCGGCTCGCTCAGCGCGAAGCCGCTCTCTTCCAGAGCCTTGTGCTGCCACAAGAAGCCGTGATCGGCGGTGATCAGGATGTTCGAGAAATTGGCCGAAGTCAGCTTCCGCACCAGCTTCACCAGATCCTCGATGGCAGCCTCTGCCGCAGCTGGGACATTTTCCTCGGTGGTGAGCTTGTCGCCAATCGCGTCGATCTGGTTGTGATACAGATAGAGGACATCATGATCCCGGAAGAGGTCTTTGCCCTCCGATGATCCCAGATTCATGAAATCCTTAGCCGCGAGAACCTTTACCCGGTCTCCAGCCCGGCCCGCAGCAAGCGCCTTTTCACGCGCAGCGGCCCCCATGGTGCTTTCACCGTCCAGCAGCACCAGATCATTGTCGTCGCGGATCGCCAGTTGTCGGTGCGGCAACAGCGCCGCCATGCCAAGCTGCGTGTAGCTCGGCAAAACCCCGATCATCGGCTTCAGTTCAGCATCGAACCGATTGAGCTTGCGTATCTCGCGCAGTGCCTCTTCGGCCACCTCATAGCGCAGCGCATCCGAGATAATGACAACGACCTTCTGATCCTTGCGCCGGTATTCAGCAGCCTGCCCCCGGTAGAAATCCACCTGACGTGGAAAGCCCGGGACCGCCCAGTCCGTGAGGCGAGCCACCTGATCCTGCCAGGCATCGTTCAGCTTCAGCACGAAATTCGTGGTGTAGCGGTTCTCGACCGCTTCATAGAGCGCGGATAGCAGCCCCGACTGCCCGCTTTTCTGCATGTGATAGATGAACTTGCGATAAAGCTGATCCAGCCGGAACCAGCTTGCGGAATAGCGCTTCACGCCATCGGACAGGCTGGTCATCGTCAGATCGGCCTCGGCCAGCGCCTGCTGAAACTCGGTCGCATAGCCAATGGCCTGATAGACATCCGCGTAGCGGCTATACCAATGGCTCTGACGGCGATCGCGCACCCATTTCAGCACATCAGTCGCGGGTAGGCTCTGCCGGGCAAGCCCCTCAACGATGGCGACGACGATCCTCCGGTCCACTTCCTCGAAATGATCATGCGGCATGAGGGTGCGAAAATCGCGGGAGGCCAGATCGTCCCTGATCTTCAGCACGCCCTGATAATCGCCCGACAGCTTCTCGAACGCCTCACCCCACCGGCGCGAGGCGCTCCAGCGGCGGAACATCAGCGCGGCATCGGTGTTCAGGGGGGCAGCTTCTCCCATGGCTCGCGCCCAGGCGCTGGAAAACAGCGTGATGGCGAAATCCTGAAAATCCGGCGCATCCGCCGCATAGCCATAACGCGCGACCACGTCCTTCCAGAAGAACTCCGTCAGCCCGACCCGATCCATCAGCTTCAGCGCGTCATCACAGCCTTCGGCCAGTTCGGCCAGCAACGCCTCGATCACCGTATCGAGATCGCCATCCGCACCGGCGCAGACCGCCAGCATCTTGCGGCGGACATCGTTGGCGCTTTGCGAGGGCCGCTCGCGCTCAATCGCGCGCAGCGCTTCCAGCCGCTTGCCGGAACGGTAAAATTCGGCGTGATCGCGGACGGCGGCTTCATACTTCGCCGGAATGCCGAGATCAGCCACCCAGATCGCCGCTTGATCGGCGCGGAACACGGCGCTGGCCAGTTGCACATCCAGCAGCCAGTTCTCGGGCATCGGTGGCTCGGGGCCGTCCTTATAGAGCAGGAACCGCGCCTTCGGCTCCTGCCGCAGCATGCGGTATTTCAGGCCGAATTCGTTATTGGCGATCTCCACCTTGGTGACGCCGGGCAGATCAACCGCATCGAACGCGGCGCGCAGATCGCGGGCGGCGTCATACCAGAAGATGATGCGATGGCCCTGATCCTCATAGAGCCGCATCAGGCCGGCGGTGATGCGGTCAGTCATCCGCAGCCTCCAGCCCCTTGATCGGCTTCAGCGCACCGGCGAACAGCGGATAGTTGCGCTTCACCCCGTCATCCAGATCGATGGCGATCTTCTGCTGCGCCATCGGATAGACGACATCGCGCTCCCATTCGGTCAGCTCCGCAATCTGCTTGATGACCGTGGCTGTTTCCTTCTGCGCCTTTGTCTGCTGGGCGGGCGTGGCGGCAGGATCGACGGCCAGCTTTTCCAGCCGGGTGCGCTCCACCTCCAGCTTATGGATGAATTCGCGTACATATTGGTTCAGCACGACCGAGACTGTGTCGGGTCGGTAGCGGTGCATATAGATCAGCGCATTGAAGCTGCCCTTGGGGCTGGAGAACATCCAGTAAATAGGGCGCTTCTTGAAGCGGCGCACATGATAGTCGAAGAAGTCCTTCGTAAACCACTTGCGCAGATCCTTGCCGAGGGCGGCTTCGATGAAGGCGAGGTTTTCGCGGAACTTCGCCTCGCCAAAGGTGATGCGTAGGAAATCGCGGGCGCGAGTGACGATGTCATCGGCGAACCAGTCAGCATCCAGCACCGGGATGACATTGTCGCGGTCGGGTGCGAAGCTGGGTTCCGGCACGCGCGCAAGATATTCCTCAATCCCTTCGCCCTGATTGGCGAGGATCAGGCCCGGCGCGTCGAGGCTGTAGCGTCCGAACATGCAGCCCACGGCATAGTGGAGGAATTCGGCCATCGTATCCTCGCGCAGCCGCGCCTCGCGGTCCTCTTCCGAACCCTTCACGCCATAACGATAGGCAGGGTTGCAGGTGAGAGTAATTTCCTCGATCGGCACTTCAGACGTGAGTTCGTCAGCCAAGCCATAGGCGTCGATGAAGATGCGGTTATTCTCTTGCTCCAGCCGCTGCATGTCGTCTGTCATGCCCTGCCAGTCGGCGCGGAGGTTGGCGTAGGTAGCCGCCAGCGTGTCACCGCGATGGTCGGGCGCGAGCAGCGGGAGCGTGGTGAAATCCCACGAGGTTTCGTAGGCGTCCCAGTCGGATTTTGCCGTCTCAGTCGCTCCCGAAACATTCACTGCTACAGCGTCATTGCTTTGAGGAATGAACGGTAAGCTTAAGACATGAGTGAGTTTGAAATCCAAGGTCGGCGCCAGCATGCGTAGCAGGAAACTGGAGACGCGACTGTTCAAAAATCCATGAATCGAGGGGCTTAGGCTAGGGCTGTTTTCAAAGCCCATAGGCCCTTTTGCATCGAACATCGAACCGCTTGGCACAACGCGTATCGCAAAGTCGTTGCTTGATATGCCCGACCACGTGAAACCGCCTCTGAAACCGAAGTCGCCATTGTAGTTGTGCGATCTCACTCGGCCAGTTCGCTCGTCTTTGAAGTTCCTCAGTTCGATGCCGTCATCAAACCAGTTCACGAAATGCTCAAGATTGCCATACCACCGCCGGGAACCGCCGCCCTTTACGTAAGGGAACCAACGCAGGCCAGAAGCTTGAGCTTCCTCATTGCTTTGCATAGTGAAGCCGACGTTTGATCTGCTCACTTCGTGCCATTCACGGAGGAAGGTATCATTGCTTCCGGTCGCCAAGCCCTCTCGCGTAACAATCACTTCAGAAATTGATCTATTATTTGAGAAAAGGTTTCGGACATTCTCGGCGGCCCAATAGATCAATGGGTCTCCTGGTATCATTTCAAATTGCCGGGAAGACATTGAAAACTGGAGGTATGGAGCGCCCCCCCCTGCAACTCTGGCTAAATCTGCTTCTTTCTCGGCCTCATCCTGACCATCTGTAAGGCGCACAAAATCGCCTTTGAAATCCAGGTCTACGGAATTCCCGATAATGAATGCGGTCGTGGAAACCACTTCACCCCCAATCGAATCAAAGGCGCGCTCGCCAAGTTGAGCCATTCCTCGAATAGTCGAATTTGAAAGTATAGCGACTCGGATTGCTTCGTATCTCGGAGCAAACATCCAACCTTGCATGGTGATCATGCCGACGAGACCAGCGGTGAAAGAAAGTCGTATATTTCTCAGGATGAAGGCCTGATACAGATCATATTTGCCGTCTCTGAACGTTGACTCAAGATATGCTTGAAGATCGTCGTTTAGGTCTGCTTTTTTCTTATATGGTGGATTGGCCACTACTACGTGGTACTTCTGCGACAGCACCTCAGCCATGCGCAGCACGGTCGCAACGCGCTCCTGCACCTCCTTCAGCAGCAAATCGGTCCCGAAATCCCGCGCCTCGACCACCCGCAGAGTCTCGGCCGGATCGCGCAGCTTCGGCACGATCAGCGAGCCAAAGTTCTTGGCCTGCTCAAACTGCCCCAGCGTCTCGCGAAGCTCATCGGTGAACAGATCCTTGCCCACCACGGCGGCGACGTCCTGCATCTCGGCAGAGGTAAAGCGCACATCCTGCAGCACGACGATGTCGGGCTTTTCCTCCATCCGCAGGAACCGCCGCCGCCCCAGCCTTGCCGCTGCCTTCATCGACAGCGCGAACGCCGCCAAGGCACCGGCGCGGTCGTCAATCTCGATGCCGGTCAGGTTATGCTTCAGGATCAGGCCGGGGATCTCGGCCGAGTCATGGCCTTCCTCCGCATAGATTTCGTAGAGCAGGTCAAACGCATAGGTCAGCATATGGCCCGAGCCACAGGCCGGATCGCAGATGCGGATATCCTCGGGCCGGTTGATCTTCAGGAAGTCCGTCTCGGGTTCCTCTGGCGCGATGTAATAATCCATCTTCGCCGCGAGCTTCGACTGCGGACGGTTCAGCAGCCACAGCCTCCCTAGTGAGTTTTCCACCAGATAGCGGACGATCCAATGCGGGGTGAACAACTGCGTCGCGGCAGGGATATTTTCCGCCGTGATCTTCTGGTTCTTCTTCAGGCCCGCAAAAACCTGATCCTTCTTTTCGCTGATATAGAACTGGTACAGCCAGCCGATGATCTCGACATCCTGGCAGGCCTCTTCCGTCATCACCTCGCGCAGGCGGGCAAGGATGCTATCAGGCGACAGAAGATCGTCGGGTATCAGCAGTTCGGTGTAATCCTCGGCCCGGTCGAGCATATCGGCGCGCTCAAACATATAGGGCATCGCGCCGTGCCATTCGTTGCAGGCATGGATCAGCAGCAGGCGATAGGCCTCCGCCTGACCGTCATGGGCAGGGCGCGTGCCGTTCAGATATTCGGCAATTTCTGGCCGTGCGCGATCCGGCAAGTTTCCGGCCATCGCCTCGGCCAATATCTCTGGCCGGGTGGCACCATCGGCAGGAGATACGACGCGCGGGTTGGTCAGGCCCGTGACATCCATAAAGCGCAGCGCGGTGAAACGGTTGAACCAGGTATAGGCCGCTTGCTCGATCACGTGGGCGCGGTTGCTGTTGGCGGCGGCTTCCAGCTTGGCAATTGCTTTGGGATGCTCGCGGCGCGCTGCTGCGCCTTCGGCCAGCACCATGTCCAGCCGGGCAGTGACCTGATCGATCAGCAGGTTGCGCGCGCTTTGCGCAAATTTCTTCAGGGCGTTGGTATCCATCAGACAATCACTTTCTTGCCCGCGCCGATCTCGGCCAGCAGGGTCTTTTTCATCTCATCAAGGTAGCGGGTCACATCGTCCTCATCTTCGAGATAGGTTTTCGCGAAGGGGACGGTGATCGACTGCGCCTTGATATATTGGGGTTTCACCGGTGCTGGCGGCACATATGGCGCTGGCTGAGGTTCGGCCACGCCGCCAGCGGGCTGAGGCTGCGGTGCCGGTGTTTGCGCTGGTGCTGGCGTCAGCTCCGCAATGCGGGTCAGCGTGTCAGCCAGAAGATTGGAGCGCACCTCGGTCGCCAGATTGCGCAACGCCGGGATCAGGCTCTGTGCGGCAAGGTCTGATTTCCGCGCAGTAAGCCCTTCGCGGATGCGCGCCTGCTGCTCGGGCGGCAGTGCGCCAAACTCCGAAGTCTGGGCGACTTTTCCGGCAACCTCATCAATCGCTATGATGACAGCGTTGCGCTCAGCCAGAACGGTTTGCTCGATACGCTCCTTCAGGGCGTAAAAATCCGCTTTCAGTTCCTGAATTGCGGTGCCCTTGTAGCACTGCGGATCCTCAAGAACCTGACGCAGTTTGTCGGCGGCAGCACCTTCGGAATAGCCAAGGTTCTGATCCTGCTTGGTCAGGAAAGAACGCACCTCATCGTAGATGCCTTTTTGTGGTCCGCGCATGAAGCTGCGGACTTTGTCGAAGACATCCTCTTTTGCATCAAGAAGCTGGTCTTCCTGCCCGATCGGTCCGGTGATGAACCAGGTCGCCGACTGGTCGCGCATCCCATCCAGCATGGTGCGCAGGGGATCGAGGGCGGCGGCAAAGGGATAGGCTGCAATGGCGCGACTCTCCTGCTCGACATCGCCGAGCAGCTTGCGCAGTTGCGTCTGCCACTCCGCACCCAAACTGCGCGCGTCATTGCCAGAGGCAGGAAGATCGAACAGCTCCTGAAACAGTTCGCGCGCTTTGCGGATCTGGGCAGCAGTGAACTCGATCTGCGGGGAAAGCAGAATGTTGCCAAGGGCATGGCTGTTGCGCAGCCCCTGCACCAGCGCATCCCCTTCCAGCAAAGCACTGTCGGCCCGAGCCTCAAGCTTGCCGCGTGCGACGAGGCTCGCGGTCAGGCAAAGGACGGCGATGGAAGGCCAGCCATAAGGTTTTGCTCCGAACTTCTCGACCAAAGCCTTGACCGAGACCCGCGTCCCAAGGCGCATCTGAGCCTGAGCATGATTCAGCACGTCCTGCTCGGCTTCAGTCAGACCGCTGCCTTCGCCGCCGAAAAGCCCGCCATCGACGCGTCCGGCTCGCCCAAGATCTGCTTCGGTGTAAGTGGCACCGCGCAGGACAGGCAGGCTGGTATAGACCTTGTCCACCAAGACCTGGAAACCTTTGACCAGCCGATCCTGCGGATCTTCGCCACCGATCTCCAGCTCGGCACCGCGCACGAAGAGCCGAGCATCCGCGATAAGGCCGCGCAGCCGCTGCACCAGTTCCTTTTCGCGCCGCGTATTCTGGTCACGCTTCTCCGCAATGATACGATCACGACCGGGTTGGGCGTCGCCGCTGGTGACCTGACGCGCAAATTTTACGGTCTGGAGCCAGAGGACGAGATCGCGCGTAAAACGCACATCACGCCCGAGCAGGACAATCATCTCATCGCTTGCCATGCTGTTCGAACGAACCACATCCGGTGCGTCGGAATCGTCGCTGAACGGCGAGATGATATTGACGGAAAGCTCATGTTCCCGGTTCAGGCTGTGGCCATCAAGCTTGCGGGTGAAAGCGTAATCGACACCCGTGCCGGCATGCTTGATCTTGCCGTGACGGAGGATCGCGCCGAACGCCAGTTCATCGAGCTGCCGTTCTATCTCGGCGGGATCGACGGCGATTGCCTTGATCTCGGCCTCGACGTCCTTTTCCTCATTGGTGAGGAATTCATAGACTTCGCCGTTGCGCTGGATCAGCGTCTGACGCTCCAGAAGCGACAAGGCCTCCTCGATATTGCGGCGCTGCTCGGTCTGGTCCGCCTCGAACCGGGACAACAGGAGGATCGATATGTTGCGGGCAGTCGGTTTGAATTCCTTGACGTATTTGACAAGGAACAACACCTTCAGCACCCGCACGGCAAAATCATCGCCAAGGTTCTTTTCAGCCAGTTGGATTGACTGCTGAACCGATGATTTCAGGGCGGTGCGAATCCCCTCAAACATCAGGTCAAAGGTCGCCAGCCCCCCAACCGGCGTGTCGGCCAGCTTTTTGGCCACCTCCTGAAACACCCCCAGCATAGAGCGTTCGCCGACCGAGCTGTGCTTACCCTCAAACGCGTTATGCTGCGAGAGGCCCATGATCGCGCGCTGGAACAGGTCATACTGGTAGTTCGGGAACGGGTAGCTCGCGACGAACTGGTCTTTTCCGGAGAAGTTCCTGAACTTGAAAGAATTATCGCCGAAATCGAACAAAGTGCGCAGGTTGTTTTCCTCAGCATCATAAAGATTGCCAAGGGTGATCTGACCAGCCTCGGTCTTGGCCAGCAGACGGCGCTGGATAACTTCGGCCACATCCTGAGAGTTCAGCGGCATCCGGTTGGCAAAGCGCGCCTGGATTTTCGAGAAGTCATTTTCTTGCTGCGCCGTCAGATCCCCGATGACCGAACCCATGTCCTGCTGGGCGGTGACGACAATCCAGGCCTGCCCCTTGCACTTCGTGTTCAGGCTTTCGGCAATGGTTTGCAGGTTCGTCATGAGCTTGACGTTGTCGGCGATATACTGCCCCACCTCATCGACGAAGAAATTCAGCCGGAACTTCGGCCCCTGCGCATCGATCCACGACTTCACCATATTGGCGAAATCCTCGATCGAGACCTTCGTATCCTTACGATACTGGCCAAGAACATCCTTGACCTCATCGCCCGTGACCTCGGCAAAGGCGGCGGCAATGTGCTTGCCTTCCATCAGAGCCTGTTCGCGCCCGCGCTCCCAAGGCTTACCGGAAGACTGCGCAAAGGCCGCCTTGAAGGCATCGAGCTTGCCTCGACTGTCCAAATCACGCTCGAACTGCGCGATATGCGGGAGCTTGCCGTAATAACCGCACATCTCGTCAAAGACCTTCTGAAAGACGGCCAGAAGCGCATCAACATCCGTCTTCGAGATCACATCCGCCTTTTGGTCGATATTGAACAAGACCGACCGGGACGGAATCGATACTGCCTTGCGCAAGGCCCCCGCCAGCATCGGATTGCCTGCGAGCTTTCGCTCAAAGATTTCAACGGCGCGCTGCCCCTCGACCTCGTCATTCTCCAGAAGGAGGGCGAGCATCTTCAGCAGGTGAGACTTACCTGATCCGAAAAAACCCGAAATCCACACGCCGTTCGCGGTATCGTAATTGTTGTAGGCGTCGAGGAATTGCTCCAGCCGGGCGCCGATCTCGTTGGTGATGACATATTCATCAAGCTCAGTCAGGAGGCTGGCCTTGTCGTCAGCCTTGATCACCCCATCGATCGAACGGTCGACCGGCTTGGCAAAGATATCACGCAGAAAAGTAGCCATGGGTCAGACCTCGTAATTCATGATATTGAACGCGCGGTAGTATTTGTCGTCATGCAGCAAGCCGAACAATTCCAGCGATGCTCCTGTCGCCAGCGCGTGCGTGTATTTTCCCGGAAAGAACATGACCGTCGGGCGATCTTTCGCGGTGCTTTGCAGGTTGTTGAGTACGTTGTGCGACCGTAGGTAGGGGTAAACCTCGCCTACGCCTGACAGGAAGATCACGTCGTGCGGGACTTCTTCGATGTGCCGCGCAATCTCTGGAATGAGGTGTGCCTGCGGGTCCAGAACCCCCTGCAACAGTTCCTTGAGCTCCGCCTTTTCCGTTTCGGCTTCAACCTCAAGGATCTGCTCGAAGATACCCCGGTCTTCGAGGATCCTGATCGAAAGATCATAGAGATCAATATCAAGTACGCGCACACCGGCGTGGCTCAGCCGGGCGATCAGATCCTCGCGATCCTCGCCCAGGCTCAGTCCGTCTTCGGCATCAAAAGCGCAGATAAAAAAGGGAACCTCGTTTCCCAGCCCTTGCTTTTGCAAGAACCGATCGCTGGAAACTACCCTGAATAGGTGCTCGGCGCGGGCGCGCCGATCAGTTTTCGTGCCCACCATTACCCCCCATTTCCGGGAAAGACCTGCAAGTCCGCCGGATTACTCTCCTCAATCAGCCGCTTCATGCGCCCCGATAACCAAATCGGCTGAATTCTACCCTCGACGCTTATCAAACCAACTTCACGTAGTATCCGAAACAAGACCTGACGCAATTTTGCGCAGGTTGAAGCTGAAAGAGCGGCGAGGCCGGGATCGCTTTCAGCCTTCTCCGCGAGAAAGCGGTCAAAAACCTCATGGCCCAGGTCGAGCCGCCATGATTGGTAGCGTTCGCTGATCACCTCGACTGCGAATTCGTGGACAAAACGATAGGTCCGGCAGACCGCCAGCCACATCATCGCCTGCTGCTCGGCGCGGTCAGCCTCTACCGACAGGTAATGACGTTCGGCATCGGAGAGATGGCCTATCCGGTCGTACACTTCACGAAGCGCGCGGGTTTGCGAGGCCAGTTTGGGTAAGGATGACGCGCCCTGGGCCAGCAAACGCTCACGAGCAAATGCCCAGTTCTCACCGGGTTGATAAGCTTGAGCAATCACGATGCTCTCATTGAGCATCAGCCCGCCCACGCCAAAGGACATCCGATA
The DNA here is from genome assembly GCF_016446475.1 of Paracoccus binzhouensis. Taxonomy (GTDB): domain Bacteria; phylum Pseudomonadota; class Alphaproteobacteria; order Rhodobacterales; family Rhodobacteraceae; genus Paracoccus; species Paracoccus binzhouensis. The sequence continues at coordinate 28,444 of NZ_JAEHFP010000004.1, forward strand.
TTTCGCTGCGGCCACCATCATTTAGGTACCGCCCCGCTTGCTGTGTCAGCCTCATCGAACTCATGCTGTGCACGCTCAAGGGCGGCGGCAACCTCGTCTTCGTCAGCCGCAACGATATGCTGGGTCCGGGGATCACGCAGCCTAGCCCCATCAAGGAGTCCTAGCCGCTTGAGCACATAGAACAGCATGGCGTAGCGAACTGTCAGCACAGCGCGCCCGTCCGCCATGTTGTAATCCTTTGCGACCACCGCCTGCTGACCGACCGACAGATCAGGATGCGGCACAAGGGTGATATCGAAGGTTTCCTGCCACAGCCGGTCCTGTGCCGCAGCAGCACCTGGCTCGCCGAACTCGCCGAATCCAAGGACACGCGAGAGCAGGAAATCCTTGAAGCGCTCCGTCTCATGGCACCAGGCCCGCACATGCCAGCGCAGACCATCAAAGCCGAAGGCATGCGGGGTAATACGCCGCCATGCCGGATCGGGCCGATCGCGGTTCATGGATTGGTAGTGAAGGTCCAGCGATCTTTCCTCCCGCACTGCCGCCAGAACTGAACGCAGAACTTCGGTATCGACCTTACGGCGCAAAGTCAGAGCGATATCCATGTCAGGCGGGGCAGCGAGCCAGTTCGCCCCCGCGTCGGCGAAACCTTCCGCCATCGATCGAAGCCGCATGAGATAGGCGTCCGGGTCCGGATCTAGAAACACCGGCTGAAATTCCGGGCCGGCTACGTAGCGGCGAGCGCTTTTGTCATAGACCGCATTCTGCGGCGCACGCTCCTGATAATGGGTCAAGTCCTTTGACGCCTGCGGAACGGAGACGCCAAACGTATCGATCAGGTCAGAGCGATTAACACCCCCCTCCCAGAACAGGCGGAATTCGATGAACTCCAACCGCCTCTCGACACCCCATTTCAGCATTGCTCGTCCCGCCGCACTTGAAAGGATAAAAAGTATATGGGACACCTTGCGATGTCCGTATATTTTCTATTCTAACAAACCTCAAACTGTCAAGCCCGAGGAAGGCCGGATGCGCACCGTGTCACCGTGCACAAACACGGCGGGGCAAAAACGCTATCGAAGTCGGTCAGCCTGGACGTGGGCAGGGCCACGACATCTTCGATGCCGACACGGTCGATGTCGATTGCAGCCAATGCTACGGCGTGATCGTACTGTGCCGTCAAACACTATTTTCGCCGGGCCAGCCCTGTCAGCGATCGTGCCAGGCTCAACAACCGCCGAGACGCCGGATTGTCGTTTTGCGCGGACCAGACCATGCTGAACGGCAGCACCTCATCCGCAAGTTCCCGGTAGGTGATCCCTGGAAACTGGGCGACGGTCGTTGCTTCGCTCGTCAGAGTGAGGCCGCGACCGAGAGCGACCAGCGATAGGATATTGTCGCGGCCGACCTGCTGAGACTGAATATCGAGCTGGCGGCCGAGACCGGCAAGGTGAGCGACCAGGTAGTCGTGAATCTCCTGTCCCGGCGCAACGTCGCTCACGATGAACCGCTCGGATGCCAAATCGCCCCACCCAAGTTCGGGTTTGCCCGCCAAGGGGTGGTTATCGGGCAGCACCACGAAGACCTTCTCGCACCATAAATGCTCTGCCTCACAGCCATCCCAGGCCGCCGTTCCCGTGATGAACGCGACGTCCAGACAAAGTTTCCGGACAGCCGCTACGTGCTCGGGCGGGTTGCCATCAATAAGGTCGACCTGCACGTTCGGGTGGCGCGTACCGAAAGCACGCAGCAGATCGAACAGAAATCCTGACGCAAGGGACGAGAATATCCCTACCGTGATCAGCCCTTGCTCCGCCCGGCCAACCGCTGCCACCTTGGTCACCCCAATGTCGATCTGACGAAGAGCATGGCGAGCGTTGCGCAGGAATTCCCGCCCGGCAACGGTCAACCGCACCCCGCCAGCATGTCGCATAAAAAGCGACGCCCCGAGTTCATCTTCGAGATCACGGATTCGTCGGCTGATGGAGGATTCCTGCACAGAAAGCGCAGCAGCAGCCTTACGAAAACTCCCATAATCGACGGCGGCAACAAAATATCGCAACTGGTTCAGCCGGACCGCAGATGTACCGGGTTTCCCCTCAACGACCTTTGTGAGGCTATCATCAGGCGAGGTCTGATTGTTCCCGATCACAGCCATGGTGCATCATCCGAAACAGCGTTCGGTTTCTGACGGGCATCCCGCCATCATCAACGCGAAAATCGATCTGTGTGCGTTCATCGACTCTCCGCACATCCTCAAACTAAACGACGTTCAGTTACCGAATGCTGCTTCTTGACTTCCGCCCCGTCAACGAAAAAAGTAAATGTCGTTTAGTTTTCACGACAAGTTGCAACAGGCATCCGCATGGCCCGTCCCCGGAAAGAGCAAGAACTTAATATTGCTCGTCGCGCGATCGACGAAACGATCCGGCTGCTGTCAGAACGTGGCGACCTCGACGTACCGCTGACTGCGGTCGCGCACGCCATCGGTTGCACAGCGCCAGCGCTTTACGGCCATTTCCGCAACAAAAACGCCTTGTTGCGCGCCGTTCGGGACGAAGGTTTCCACCAGCTCTACAGAGAAAAGCTGGCCGTCTTCCAGCAGATGCGCGGCAATCCATTCGGCTATTTGCGTGATGGCAGCTATGCCTATGTCCGCTTTGCCCTCGAAAACCCCACGCTGTACCGACTGATGTTCACACCGCCGCCACGGCTCGGAGTCAGCGATGATCCATGGTCGGGCGAAGCTGGAAGACAGATACTAAATCTATTGCTGACGGGACTTCGCTGCTCTCAGGACCAAGGCTTTTTGCCCGGCATGGATCTGAGCCGTTACAGCTTCATGTTCTGGTCAACGGTACACGGCGCGGTGAGCCTCACCCTTCAGAACCGGGAAATGGATCAGACCGCCAAATGGGATGCGACACGAAAGGCCGTCGATACGTTGATGGAAATCATCGCCGCGACGCGCCATGACTCGCTCGGCACCTCATGAGCGAGACCTTCGGGCGCTGGCAAAGCCCCGATCTGTCGCAATGAACCGTTCCAGCATCGGCACAATCAGCCTGACAGGATCGGCAGCGGGCTGGCCGGTTTCGCGAGCCAGCACTTCTGCATAGGCGGCAAGATCGCGGTGCAGCGGCCCCGGCAGTTCCACCGTCACCTTCACGGGCTTGTCTTCGATGAGGGGGCCGAGTTTCAGCTTCGTCATGGTCAGTTCCTATAAGGTTCGAGTACGAGATCGCGGGTAACGATGACCCTGACCGGGTAGCCCGGCCGGATCGTCAGGGTCGGCGCGACCTGCAACTGGCGCTGGACGATCTGTTGCCCGGCCTGATTGATGGTATCCTGCGCTCCGTCGCGGATGGCGCGGATCAGACGATCCTCGTCGTCGGTCGCCAGTTCCGTGCCGATGCCGAGCAGCGTGGACAGCCCCGCCGCTTTCATCAGATCCCACCAGTGGTAATCAACGCCATCTTCCAGCCCGGCATAGCCGGAAGCGTCCGCACCGGGCTGGCGCTCCAGCACGATGGAGCGGCCGTTGGGCAGGATCAGGCGGTTCCAGACCAGCAGCACGCGGCGCTGACCGAATTGCACGCCCGCATCATACTGGCCGATGATGCGGGTTCCTTGCGGGATCAGCAGCAGACTGCCGGTCGGACTGTCATAGACATTCTCCGTCACCTGCGCGGTGATCTGCCCCGGCAGATCAGAGCGGATGCCGGTAATCATCGCCGCCGGAATCACTGCCCCGGCCTGCAGGATGTAGGGCGAGGCAGGCGCCATGATCCGATCCATGGCAACGGTCTGCCGATCCACAGGACCATTGAGGAAAGCTGTGTGCCGGTCCTGCGTTTCAGGTTGGGCACCAAGGTCCGGCCCCACAAGCCCCGGAATCGTTGAGCCAGCTGTCGTCGCCACTCTTGGCCCGGACTGGAAGAACACGGTGCTAAGACGTGCGGCTTCTTCCTCGGCAAGCCGGCGCTCTTCGGCAGGATCGCGGGCAGGCGTCGCCATGGCGGGCGGCGTGACGGGCTGACCCCGGTTCTGGGCATCCAGGATCGGGCCACCGAGATCGCCCGGCAATGCCGGCCCCAGGACCGGCCCGGTATAATCCTTCGGCAGACCTGCCAGTCCATCTGCCGTGGCGCGGTTCTCGGTCGAATAGAGTTCCTCACCGTTTCCGCTCATATCGCGCGTCTGGAGCGCATAGATCAGCGCCCCGCCGATGCCGAGGAGCGCAACAGCTCCGGCACCGGCCAGCATCTTGCGCGACAGGCGCGTGACGCGCGGCGGCTCGGCACGCAGACGCATCGGCGTTGGGTTGGTGGTAGCCTCTTCACTCATGACGGTTGCTCCCCGGTTTTGGCGGGCTGGGCAGCTTGTCTTTGCTCGATGCGAACGATCCTGACCGTCTGCTGCTGCTTGCCGCTACCAAGACGCAGCTCAGCCGCTCCGAACAGCCGATCGACGATCAAGATGTTCTGGTGAACACGGGAATTGACGATCTGGGTCTCGCCCTCGGAACCGATGACGAAGATCGGCGGCATCTCTCCCTGCACGATGCCGCGCGGGAAAACGACATAGACACGGCGGCCATCGTCGAAGACGGAAATCGGCCGCCATGGCGGCGTATCTCCGGTCAGGCCGTAACGATAGTTGCGTGCCGCCTCGACCGGGATGATGGGTGCTGCCGGAACGGTCTGGCGCTGACCGGCAGGCAGCGCCGGATAAGACCAGGATACGGACGGCATGTAGAGCGCCTCACGGGCGCGCAGTTCGATCATGTAGGTGCGCCGATCGGTCGTCACCACGAGATTGGTTGAGATGTCGGATCGGGATGGTTTGACGAGAATATGGACCCGGCGCGACGTACCGCTCCCGCTCTCGGTATCGCCAATGATCCAGCGGGCGGTGTCTCCCGCCGCGATCGGTCCCGCGCCGGTCAGGCTTTCGCCCGGCTCTAGCGCGATATTGGTGATCTGTCCTGGTGCTGCATAGACCTGATAGAGCGCGCCTTCCGACCAGGGATAGATCTGGATGGCGTTATAGTAACCCTCGCGGCGCGGCTCGACGCGGGCGGCGGCATTGGCGTTCTCGACGCGGCCTGCCGGTGTTCCGGCAGCAGTGCCGCCGCGTGCGACCGTCCAGGCCGGCGGCGTGTGAAGCGGCCGAGGCCGGTCATCGGTGACGGCGGTCGGCACGACGGGCAACGCCGGCACATCGGCATCATAGCTGAACTGCGGCGCTTTGTTGGTGGCGCAGCCGGCGAGCATGGTGGCCGAAAGCAACAAAGCCGCGAAGGCGGGCTTTCGGAAAACCGGCAAGGCGGAATTGCGGGAAAACGCGATGGTCATTGGCTCATCTCCCGCGACCATGAAATTGCATTGACGTAGATGCCGAGCGGATTGGCGCGCAGACGCTCGGCATCGCGCGGCGTCTGGATCACGATGGTGAGGATCGCGGTCCAGCGCTCGGTCGTGGAAAGCTGCCCGTTCTCGTAGTGGCGCTCGGTCCAGGCGACTCGGAAGCTGTCGTTCGAGGCGCGGATGACGCTGGAAACCTCGACTGCGATCTGCTGGCGGCCGACACGGGTGAACGGATCATTGGCGCGGGCATAGTCGTTGAGCGCGGCCGCTCCCCTATCCGTGGTGAACTCATAGGCGCGCAGCCAGTTCTGGCGCACGATGATGGCATCCGCCGGTATCGAGCGCGTCTGCTCGATGAAACGGCCAAGATGGAAGGCGATCTGCGGATCGGTCGGACGGTAATCGGCGGTGGCTGCGGCGACGGTCTGGGCTTGGCCGAGATTATCGACCTGCACCACCCAGGGCACGACGGTCCCTCGCGCCGATTGCAGAACGAGCGCGGCAGCGAAGCCCGCCGAGAGGATCAGCGAGCCGAAGGCCATATAGCGCCAGTTCTTGGCCTGCACGCGAGCCGAGCCGATGCGCTCGTCCCAGACTTGTGCGGCTTTCTGGTAAGGCGTCTCGGGTTCGGGCGATTTGCCGTAATGGGTCGCTGGACGTCTGAAGATGTTCATGAGCGGTCACTTTCGGAGATGTTGACGGAAGAGCCGCCGCCGTGGCTGTCACCGGAGCGGACGGCATGGGCGGCCATGGTCGTGCCGTGATTGAGCGCCTGGCGGCGGTGCATCTGCTGCGCCCATGCAGGCGGGCCGCCCGCGGAGGCGGGTCCGGCAGCGTCGGCCACGCTCGCACCGCCAATGGTTCCCTGCGAGGACGATCCACCGGTGACGCCGAGCCCGGCGCGCGCGCCATCGGAGAAGCTGGATTTGACGCTTTCCGCTGCTTTCGAGGCCGTCCGTTTCAGAGGCGATGCGGCGGCGGAGCCTGCCGCGCGGGCAACACCGCCGAGGCCGGAGGCAACACCGGCAGCGCCTGACTGGCCGAGCGATCCGACACTATAGGCGGCGCTCGCCGCACCTGCGGCAGCAGCACCGCCACGGACAGCCGCAGCTCCACCCGACAGCGCCGCTGCCCCTCCCTTCGCGGCCATGCCTGCCGCAGCGCCGCCGGCAAGCATCATGCCGCCAGCTGCAAGGCCGGTTCCAACTGCTGCACCTGCGCCAAGCTGCGGGCCGCCAGAAACCAGACCGGAAGCGATGCCAGGACCGAAGATGCCGAGGCCGAGAAGGGAAAGTGCGGCGAGGACGATTGCCATGGCGTCGTCGATGGTCGGCGTCACGCCGCCGAAACCGGCCGTAAACTGCGAGAACAATGTCGAGCCGATGCCGATGATGACGGCGAGCACCAGCACCTTGATGCCGGAGGAGACGACATTGCCAAGAACGCGCTCGGCCATGAAGGCGGTCTTGCCGAAGAGGCCAAAGGGAATGAGGACAAAGCCCGCCAGCGTAGTCAGCTTGAACTCGATCAGCGTGACGAAGAGCTGCACGGCGAGAATGAAGAAGGCGAGCAGCACCAGCGCCCAGGCGAACATCAGGCAGGCGATCTGGATGAAGTTCTCGAAGAACGACCAATAGCCCATCATGTCCGAGATGGATTCGAGCAGCGGGCGACCGGCATCGAGGCCGGTCTGCGCCACCTTGCCGGGCCGCAGCAGATCGGCGGCGGAAAAGCTGGTGCCCGAACCTTTCAGGCCAAGACCGGCGAAGCTGTCGAAGATGATTTGGGCGAGATTGTTCCAGTTGCCGATCAGATAGGCGAAGACACCGACGAAGAGCGTCTTCTTGACGAGGCGTGCAATGATGTCGTCATCGGCGCCCCAGGACCAGAAGAGTGCGGCCAGCGTCACGTCGATGACGATTAGCGTGGTGGCGATGAAGGCGACCTCGCCACCGAGCAGGCCGAAGCCGCTATCGATGTAACTGGTGAAAACACCCAGAAAGTTGTCGATGACGCCGGTGCCGCCCATGGTTCACTCTCCCCCGTTCTGATGCGGAGCGGCGGGCACCGGCGTCCGGCCGAGGAACCGGTCGCGGTTCTCGGCCCAGGTGGCGAGGCAGCCGGGATCGTTCACGGCGGCCTCGCCTAACTGCTGGCAGTGGCGCAGGCTCTGGCGCAGCGGATCGGCAGGCGCCTGAAGCGCCGGCGCCGCACGGGGCTGTGCTGGTTCGTCCTCGCGTGTCATTTCGATCACCGTCGCGGTGATGGCGATGGCCACGAATATGATCGCGCCCAGCCGGGCCAGCATCTTGCCGTCCATGTCGCGCCCCTCCTGTCCGGTCAGTTGTTGCCGTTGCCGAACATCCGGGCATTGCCGGGCTGATAGCCCGATCCCGGCGTCAGAAAGCGCTCGCGCTGGATGCGGCCCTGTTCGGCGGCGGTGGCGCGTTCGGCTTCGATCAGGGCTTCGGAGCGACCGTTGGCGGACATCAGCGCGATCAGGTCGGAAAGCTGCTGCGACTGGAGCGCGAGAAGTTGATTGCCCGCCTGTGTCGCCTGCAACGCGCCAGTCGCGTTCTGGCTCTGCCCGACCAGAGCGGACATCTCGGCGCGGTTGGTGTCGATATTTCCGACGACACCAGCCTGCACGCGCATGGCGTCCTGCAAGCCGCCGACCGTATTCTGCCAGCGGGACCGCGCATCGGCGACGAGCTGGGCGTCGGTCGCGGATAGCGAAACCTTGCCGTATTTCTGTTGGAACATCTGATCGACATTCTGCACGTCGAAGGCAATGTTCTGCGCCTGGGCCAGAAGCTGCTGCGTGCGGCTCACGTTCTGCTGCAAAGTCTGGAGCGAGGAATATGGCAGACTGGCGAGATTCTTCGCCTGATTGATGAGCATCTGCGCTTCATTCTGAAGCGAGGTGATCTGGTGGTTGATCTGCTCCAGCGTGCGTGCGGCGGTCAGAAGGTTCTGCGCATAGTTGGTCGGATCATAGACGATGCGGCCGAAGCCAAAAGCGTGAGCGGGGCTTGCCAGCATGGGCGACAGTGCAGCAGGCATGGCGAGCGTCAGCGCCAGCACGGATGCGCTGACATATCGGGAAACGGGGATACGGATCATGGCAGGGTCTCCTTTTCTTGGCTGTCATCTGGATGGATTTGATCTGGCGCGACCGGCCGAGCGGGCTCTGTCCGTTCGACAAGATTGGTAAGGTTCGGGATCAGATCGACGGCCCATTCGACGCCGCGATCGCGCAGCCAGGCCGCGAGAAAACCGTCCTGCCCATGCGCGGCGACGAGTTCGGCGATACGGGTCTGATCGGATTTGGATGATGCGGCGCAGAGCGCGAGGCCGACTTCGCTGAGGCCAAGCTCGAACAGGCGATTGCCGCGCCGCGATTGGCAGTAATAGTCCCGCTTGGGCGTGGCCCGCGCGAGGATCTCGATTTGCCGGTCATTGAGGCCGAAGCGGCGGTAGATTGCCGTGATCTGCGGCTCGATGGCGCGTTCATTCGGGAGAAGCAGCCGCGTCGGGCAGCTTTCGATGATGGCGGGCGCGATATTGCTGCCGTCAATGTCCGAGAGCGACTGCGTGGCGAAGATGACGGAAGCGTTCTTCTTCCTGAGTGTCTTCAGCCATTCGCGGAGCTGGTTGGCGAACCCCTCATCATCGAGCGCCAGCCAGCCTTCGTCGATGATGAGCAGCGTTGGCCGACCGTCGAGCCGGTCGCCGATCCGATGAAACAGATAGGACAGGACGGCAGGCGCAGCCCCAGTGCCGACCAGCCCCTCGATCTCGAAGGCCTGTACATCGGCTGATCCGAGATGTTCGGCCTCGGCGTCGAGCAACCGGCCATAGGCGCCGCCAATGCAGTAAGGGCGCAATGCTTGTTTCAGATCATTGGATTGCAGCAGCACGGCAAGGCCGGTGATGGTCCGTTCCCCCGCCGGGGCGGATGCCAGCGATGTCAGCGCCGTCCAGATGTGCTCCTTCACCTCCGGCGTGATGGTCATGCCTTCACGCATCAGGATCGCGGCGATCCAGTCAGCGGCCCAGGACCGTTCATAGGCATCATCGATCCGCGCCAGCGGCTGCAGGGAAACGGAAACCTCCGATCCCTCGGTCAATCCACCGCCGAGATCATGCCAGTCGCCACCCATGGCGAGCGCTGATGCCCTGATCGATCCCCCGAAATCGAAAGCGAAAATCTGGCTGCGATCATAACGGCGAAATTGCAACGCCATCAGCGCCAGCAGCACGGACTTGCCCGCGCCGGTCGGGCCGACGACGAGGGTATGGCCCACGTCGCCGACATGAAGGGAAAGCCGGAACGGAGTCGAACCTTCGGTCTTGCCGTATAGCAAGGGGGGCGCTCCGAGATGTTCGTTCCGTTCCGGCCCCGCCCACACGGCCGATAGAGGGATCATGTGGGCGAGGTTGAGCGTCGAGATCGGCGGCTGCCGGACATTGGCGTAGGCATGTCCGGGGATCGAGCCTAGCCAGGCATCGACGGCATTGACGGTTTCCGGCATGGCCGTGAAGTCACGGCCCTGAATGATCTTCTCGACCAGACGCAGCTTCTCGTCGGCGATACGGGGATCGGCGTCCCAGACGGTGACGGTTGCTGTGACATAGGCCATGCCGGCGACGTCAGCGCCCAGTTCCTGCAAGGCCATGTCGGCATCGAGCGCCTTGTTGGACGCATCGGTGTCCACCAGCGCCGATTGCTCGTTGGTCATCACCTCCTTGAGGATCGCGGCGATGGATTTTCTCTTGGCGAACCATTGACGGCGGATTTTGGTGAGGAGTTTCGTCGCGTCCGTCTTGTCCATCAGGATGGCGCGGGTGGACCAGCGATACGGGAACGCGAGCCGGTTCATCTCGTCGAGCAGGCCGGGCGTGGTCGCTGTCGGAAAGCCGATAATGGTCAGGACGCGCAGATGCTTGTCACCAAGGCGCGGTTCCAGACCGCCAGTCAGCGGCTGATCGGCCAGCAGCGCATCGAGGTGCATGGGCACTTCGGGCACGCGGACACGATGGCGGTTCGTGGATATCGTGGAATGGAGATAGGTCAGCGTGCCGGCATCATCGATCCAGTGGCATTCGGGCATGAAGCCGTCGAGCAGCGCCAGCACGCGGTCGGTGCGGTCAATGAAGCCGCGCATCAGCTCCCAGGGATTGACGCCGGATTGCTCACGGCCCTCGTAGAGCCAGGTCTCGGCGCGAGCCGCATCTTCGGCGGGTGGCAGCCAGAGGAAGGTCAGGAAATAGCCTGACACGAAATGCGTGCCCGCTTCCTCGAAGGCAGCTTTGCGCTCGGCATCGACCAGAGCGGAAGCCGGATCAGGAAATTGGCTGCCGGGATAGGTCGCGGCTTCGCTTCGTTGTGCCTCAACAAAGATCGACCAGCCGGAGCCGAGGCGGCGCACGGCGTTGTTGATACGCCCAGCGACCGCGACCAGTTCGGCGGCGACAGCGGAATCCAGATCCGGCCCGCGAAACTTCGCAGTCCTCTGGAAACTGCCATCCTTGTTCAGCACCACGCCCGAGCCGACCAGCGCGGCCCAGGGCAGGAAATCCGCGAGGCGGGTGGCGGTACGGCGATATTCGGTAAGGTTCATCATGGCCGCGCCCTCACACCGACAGATGACCGGGGATGCGCAGATGCCTACGTCCAACCTCGACAAAAAGCGGATCGCGTTTGGCAGCCCATACCGCGAGGAAATGTCCGACCGCCCAGATGGCGATGCCAACCAGCCAGAGACGAAGGCCGAGGCCGACGGCGCCGGCCAGCGTGCCGTTGACGATGGCAATCGAACGCGGTGCGCCGCCGAGCAGGATATGCTCGGTCAGCGCCCGGTGAACCGGGATGGAGAAGCCCGGCACCGCATCGAGCTGTTCAAACCCGCCCGCCATCAGATGAGCGCCCCGCCGCCGAACGAGAAGAACGACAGGAAGAAGCTCGACGCGGCGAAGGCGATGGACAGGCCGAAGACGATCTGGATCAGGCGGCGGAAGCCGCCGGAGGTATCGCCAAAGGCCAGCGCCAGGCCGGTGGCGATAATGACGATGACGGCGATGATCTTGGCGACAGGACCCTCGATCGACTGGAGGATCGACTGAAGCGGTGCCTCCCAGGGCATGGAGGAGCCGGAGGCGTGTGCGGCAGGCGCCAGCATCAGACTGATGGAAACAGTGGCAGCGGCGGTTGCCATGATGCGGCAGCCGCGTGAAATCGTGCGGATCATGAAGGGTTTCCTTTCGGGGTGGTGGCCAAAGTGATGGGATGCGTGATGGCGTAGTCACCGTCCGGACCCAGCCCATCGACGCGGGCGAGTTCGACCAGGCGGCGGGACGATCCACGTCCGGCAAGAACGGCGACAAGGTCGATGGTTTCGGCGATCAGGGCGCGCGGGACGGTGATGACGGCTTCCTGGATGAGCTGTTCGAGGCGTCGCAGCGCGCCAATACCGGAACCGGCATGGATGGTGCCGATCCCGCCCGGATGGCCTGTGCCCCATGCTTTAAGGAGATCGAGGGCTTCGGAGCCGCGCACCTCGCCGACCGGGATGCGATCCGGGCGCAGGCGTAGCGACGAACGGACCAGGTCGGAGAGCGTCGCCACGCCATCCTTGGTGCGCATCGCGACCAGATTGGGCGCGGCGCATTGCAGTTCGCGCGTGTCTTCAATGATCACAACGCGGTCCGAAGTCTTGGCGACTTCTGCCAGCAGCGCGTTGGTCAGCGTGGTCTTGCCAGTCGAGGTGCCTCCCGCGACGAGGATATTGGCGCGCGTGGCGACGTTCAGGCGCAGCACCTCGGCCTGAGGGCTGGTCATGATCCCGGCGTTTACATAGTCGTCGAGCGTAAACACCGCGACGGCGGGCTTGCGTATGGCGAAAGCGGGTGCTGCGACCACCGGCGGCAGCAGGCCCTCGAAACGCTCTCCGGTCTCAGGCAGTTCGGCCGAAATCCGCGGACTTCGGGTATGAACTTCGACGCCAACATGATGAGCGACCAGCCTGACGATCCGCTCGCCATCGGCCGCCGACAGCCTCTCCCCCGTATCGGCCAGACCTTCGGAGAGCCGATCCACCCAGATGCGGCCATCGGGATTCAGCATCACCTCGACCACAGCCGGATCTTCCAGAAACCGGGCAATCGATGCCCCGAGTGCGGTGCGCAGCATCCGCGCACCACGCGCAATCGTCTCGGGTTTCTGATGTGATGCGGTCATGGCGGCCCCATTCATGGCGGGACGCGCAAAAGACGGACCCCGGATTGGGGTCGATTAAAAGAACCTGATTTAGGGCCGTTTCAACAGATGTTTACGCGTGTGCGGGCATCGGCGGCGCGGGGCGACAAATAGGATGGATCGAAAGTTCAGAGCTGGTTTCCATCCGCTTCGGACTGGCCTTGTGACGAAAGATCGTGAAGCGAATCCATATCCCGCGACAACTCTTTCAGGAATCTGTCGCCGGAAGCCAGGCGCTTGCCCAGCGTCTGCATGAAGCCTTCGAAGCGCTCGTTGCCCTTGATGCGCGCCGATTGTTTCGCGCTATCTGACAGCGGCGGCGTCATGGTGAGCCAGAATTGTACGAACAGCGAAAGCGTCTCGCCGAGGATGGCGACATCTTCGTCCAGCATATCGAACTGGCGGCCAAGCTTGTCCAGGCGTCGCGACATTGCAGCTTCCAGCCGTTCGGTCGTGTCACCGGACAGGAAGGATGCGACCGCCGCCTCGATCACTGCGGATTTTGAAACATTGCGGCGCAGCGCCAGGCCTTCGACCTGCTTCAGCAGATCCGGGGAGAAGTAGACATTCATGCGGGTGCGGCTCGTCATGCCTGTCTTCCTTCTCAAAGGTCGATGCCGTCATTGGGGTCGAGAGATGCCTGCCGCGCGACCATGCGCATCCGCTGGCGCATGGCGCGGGCCTTGGCGGCATCGACGTCGGGCTCATCATCGAGAAAGTCGAACTCCTGCGATGGCGGCGGTGGTGGCGGAATGATTTCCTCATGCTCGGGAAGCTCCGGCTCACGCCGGATACCGGCATTGGCAGGATCGTCGCCGGACATGTTCGACGCGGGTCCGTGGCCGGCCGCGGGCGCAACAACACGGCTCGTCCAGTCGTCTGGTGCCGATGTTTCCATCTTCACCGACTGCTTTTTTAGATCGGGCGGCGGCAACACCCGTTCCTGAAACCGGGCATCGGCATAGTAGCGCGCCTTGGCGGCGCGGATGGGCGGCACACCCGCTACCATGACGATCTCGTCGGTTGGCGGAAGCTGCATGATCTCGCCCGGTGTCAGGAGCGGCCGCGCCGTTTCCTGCCGTGAAACCATGAGATGCCCGAGCCATGGCGCGAGGCGATGACCGGCATAGTTGGTGGAATCGCGCATTTCTGTCGCCGTGCCGAGCGCGTCGCTGATCCGCTTGGCGGTGCGTTCATCGTTGGCAGCAAAGGCGACACGCACATGGCAGTTGTCGAGAATGGCGTTGTTCTGCCCATAGGCCCGTTCGATCTGGTTGAGCGACTGCGCGATCAGGAACGCTTTGAGGCCATAACCGGCCATGAAGGCGAGCGCCGATTCAAAGAAGTCCAACCGCCCGAGCGCGGGGAACTCGTCCAGCATCAACAGCAGGCGATGGCGCTTGCCGGAGGTTTCCAGCTCCTCGGTCAGCCGCCGCCCGACCTGATTGAGGATGAGGCGGATCAGCGGTTTTGTGCGATTGATGTCCGATGGCGGTACGACGAGGTAGAGGCTGACGGGTTCTTTTGCTCCGACCAGATCAGCAATGCGCCAGTCGCAACGGGCCGTCACGCGGGCCACGACCGGATCTCGGTAGAGGCCGAGAAAGGACATCGCCGTGGACAGCACGCCGGAGCGTTCGTTCTCGGATTTGTTCAGCAGCTCGCGTGCCGACGAAGCGATGACGGGATGCACACCGGCTTCGCCCAGATGCGGCGTGTCCATCATGGCGCGCAAGGTTGCCTCGACCGGACGGCGAGGATCGGACAGAAAACTCGCGACGCCGGCGAGCGTCTTTTCCTTCTCGGCGTAAAGGACATGCAGGATCGCGCCGACCAGCAACGAATGGCTGGTCTTTTCCCAGTGGTTGCGCTTGTCGAGACTGCCCTCGGGATCGACCAGAATATCCGCGATGTTCTGGACATCGCGGACTTCCCACTCCCCCTGACGGACTTCCAGCAGCGGGTTGTAAGCTGCGGAATGCACATTGGTCGGATCGAACAGCAGGACGCGGCCGTGATGGGACCGGAAGCCGGCCGTCAGATTCCAGTTCTCACCCTTGATGTCGTGCACGATGCAACTTCCCGGCCAGGTCAGCAGCGTCGGCACAACGAGGCCGACGCCTTTGCCTGATCGGGTGGGCGCGAAACAAAGGACATGCTCGGGGCCGTCGTGCCGGAGATAGTCCTTGCTGTGCCTGCCAAGGACCACGCCATCGGGACCGAGCAGTCCGGCAGCATGGATTTCCTTGTCCTCGGCCCATCGCGCCGAACCGTAAGTGGCGACGTTGCGCGCCTCGCGCGCCCGGATGATCGACATGAAAAAAGCGGCGGCGATAGCGAACAACGCCCCGGACGTGGCGATGAACGCGCCCTCGGTGAAAATACCGGGCGCATAGGCGTCATAGGAAAACCACCACCAGAAGAAGGCCGGAGGATAATAGACCGGCCATCCGGCAACATCGAACCATGGATTGCCGAGCTGGGGCTGAAAGCCAAGGCGGAAGGCCACCCATTGTGTCGAAGTCCAGACCATCACCAGGACAATGATGAATACGACAATGATCTGGCCCCAGAGTATTCGGCCACCACGCATACAGGCTCCAATCGGCAAGAGAGTCGGAGCCGATCAAGGAATAGTCGTTTTCGAAAGCTGCAACAGGAAAAGCAGGGGTGCCGTGTTGCCGGATACTATCGGCGGCACATCGGACAGGCCCTTTCAGATGCCGATGTCGACAGAACAATTTGCGAGGTGCCAGATCGGCAAAGGCTCAAATCCCGAGCCCTCGTGTTCGCCCCATTTGCCACGATACCGATCCACCCTGCACGATGCCCGCAACCTCGCGGCCGAGCTGGCGGTCGATCACTGGCCGCCATGGGACAAGAGTGAACTCGTGGCTCTTTTCGACAATGGCGAACTTGCCGCTCGATAGATGTGCGGTCCCGGTGAACTTGCCGCTGATATTTTCGCCATCGGCAGCCGCCCGGAACGGCAAGCCTTTGCTGCTGGCCATTTCCGCACCGACGCGGGCCACTTCCCTTTCTCGCAGATTGGCGAGCAGATTGCGCCGATAGAGGATGCGTCCATTCTGCTGCCGCGTGGCATCGCCCTGTGCGATATGGTGTTCACGCCGCTGGTCCATAGCCTCGCGCACCTGCTGGCCGAACCCCGCCGGGGTAAGGTCCGAGGCGTCCGGTGTGACCAATCGCCGGTCCAGCCAGGTCGCGCCATCGGCGCCGATCTGCTTTTCCAGATCGAAGGTCGAGACGACACGGATGCTGGCCTGCCGGTTGCGACCGGCATCATAGGCGGTGGCGCGGCTCTCGAAGTCTTCGGGGATGCGCCACTGGTCGGCGTCGATCCGCTCGGCAATCCCGGCTCGGCGTAGCGACTCCAATCGCCGGACATGAGCATCGACATAGCCCTCATAATCACCACCCGGCACACGTCCCTCGAACTTCGCCTGTTCGAGGTGGCGGCCCGGTCGGTAGATACCATTTTCCGAGATCGCAGCGATGGTGCGATCAGAGGGACGTTGTGCTGTATCGGCGGGACCGACTTCCACGATGCTGCCGATCCGGGCATCTTCGACGCGGGCCGGATCAATGCTGGGAAGATGGTGTGTTCGCCCGTCGATGCCGTCCACCACGAGCGTCAGGTTCTCGCCCATCTCGTCGGTGAGATATTTGTCCACGACGCGGCCGGTGATGGGCGCCGCGGGTGCGGCATCGTGAAGCTGGAAGGTCATCGGATCACGTTCCTGCCCATCGGCCTTCAGCGCCTTGTGCATGTTGCGGATGATGTCACCGCGCTCACCGAGTTCACGCAGCGCCGGCTCCATCTTCGCGCCAAGCTCCCAAACGCCGGGGGCATGTTCCGTGGCCAATCCCATCTTTTCCAGCTTGGCGAGGCGGCGCAGGCGAAGCGTGCGGTTGAACTGGCGGCGCGTGTCATCGGGCTCATGGCGCAGATCGAGGATCCGTTCATCGGCCTCTTCGGTCATTGCCCGGTCGATCCGGGTGAAGCGGTCCTGGTCGATTTGGGCAGATAGCTTGCGGCTCTGCTCGATCTCGGTGGCGGGTCCAAGTTCCAGCGTGGCCAGTTCGCTCGCCCGCTCACGAATACCATTGGCGAGATAGTCGCCATTGATGACCAGATTCTCGCCCAGATCGTCCTTGCCCCGAACGATGACATGGACATGGGGATAGCCGGTATTGTGGTGATTGACCGCCACCCAATCGAGTTTCGTGCCAAGGTCGGCCTCGATGCTGCTCATCAGATCGCGGGTGTGTTCGGTGAGGTCGGAAAGATCGGCGGCATCTTCGGGCGAGACGATGAAGCGGAACTGGTGGCGGTCATCCTTGCCGCGATCAAGAAAGGCATCTCCATCAGCGCGATCGTCGGTCGCCGAATAGAGCTGGCCACGTTCGCCATCGCGCGAGGTTCCGTCGCGCTGGATGTAGCGCAGATGGGCAGCCCCTTTGCCATTCTTCCCCGCGCTCTGGAGGTACCGGGTTTTGACGACGACGCGTCGCGCTCCGGCCGTGCTGTGACGCCAGCCGCCCGACAAGGTTCGGGCGAGGACAAAGGCCGCGCCACGACCACGCTTGACGCCCGGACCTTTGCCTGCCCGCGACGCCTTCCCGCTCTTTCCGGCCGAACCAGATGAAGACGGCGAGGATGTCCATGATGCGAATGATGATGATCTGCCGGGGCTGTTGCTACGCTGGCGCGCCAGCTTCTTTGCCTGTGTCAGAAAGCTTTTCGCCTTGCCCGGCTTCGGCACGTCCGACCTGATGCGCCCAGGCTTCGGGCGAAAGCGGTTCTCGTCGTCGCCACTCATCGACGCATCCGAAGCCGCGACGGCGGAAAATCGGCCAATATTCGGTTAGAGTGCCGGTCAAAACCCAGCAAAACCAAGGCCTTGCGCCATATCGCGGCACGCGAGACCCAAAAGCATGGTGCCGTGCGCCGCGTCCCAAAACAGTGTGCAGACAAGGGCTTGCCCAGAAACCGCCCCGACAGGGTGCCGGTTTCCTTTATCTTGCCCTCCGCCTTCCCTGCCTTTTCTGCTTCTGCCGCCGAGATCGCAGCCAGGCGTGCCTTACCCGAACCTGTCAGCTCCGAGTGGCATTCCGATGCCGTGCATGCGCTCATGGTCCGCCCAATCCCGCGCCCGGGGTCACGAAAATCCCGTTTGCCGCGGCTGCGGATCCCAGCGCGCTCCCCGGCAGGCTAGACGCGATTTGCTGCTCGGACCGCACAACGAACAGCGCCGCATCGCGCCAGTCCGGCGGCAGATTTTGCCTAACCAGCTGCGCCTCCGATGCACTCCCGCTGCTGAGAAGAGGGGCGAGTGCGGCCACATAGGCGCGCGTCTCAGCCGGCAAGGCACGCCCCGTTTCGAGATAGTCGTCGTAGCGACCGGGACCGGCATTGTAGGCGGCAAGCATGGCGGCGATAGTGCCGTAGCGGTCCCACATCTCGCGCAAATAGGCGGTCCCGGCGAGGATGTTGTCGCGCGGATCATGGGGGTCATCCCCGAGCCCGTGGCGCGCGCGCAAGGCAGCCCATGTGCCAGGCATGACCTGCATCAGCCCCATGGCTCCGGCATGGCTGACGGCGCGCGGATCATTGGCGCTTTCGGCGCGCATCACTTCGACGATCCAGGGTGCCGGAATCCCGAAACGCTGTGCAGCCTCGGCAATGAAGGCGCCATGGAGATGTGACGCGATCTGGGCCGGAACGGGCTCCGTATTCGCGATGGCGGGGCCTTGGCTGAACAACAATAAGGCGCAAACGAGCGCCGCGATGTGACAGTGACGCATGGCCATCAGTCCCGGTCTTCGCGGGGTTTCGGGCGGTTCCAGTGCAGCGACCAAGCGGCACCGGCGTTATCGTCGCGAAAGAGATTGGCGCGGATCGGCTGCGGCAAGGCAGGATCGTCGAGCAGGACCGAGAGGTACTCACCGGCCTTCTCGCCGCTGCGCTTCCACGCGGCCCCGACCTCCGGGCCGTGCGCATTAGCGGCATGCACCCGGTAGGCGGGCGCGTTCTCGGCCTCGCTGTTTTCCACCGGGACGAGCGCAAGCGAGAGGTCGAGTGTGAGCGTCCGGAGCTGTCCGGTGAAGCCCGTTTCTTCGCGGGTGAACTGTCCGATCTGTGACATGTCAGGTCTCCTGTGTTTGGGGTTGGGTGGGCTGTCAGGGGTTGATGAAGCGCCCGTCGCGGGGTTCGGGTGCGTCGAATGCCACCCAGATCGGGCGCGCCATACCGATGACGGCGTCAGCCGGGAGCGGCCCGAAATAGCGGCCATCGAGGCTGTCTCGGACCTCGCGGTTCATGAGGAAGACTTCGCCGTCCTGAAGCAGGCGGCAGCCCTGCCACTCGGGCAGATCGCGACCCAGCCGATCCCGCGGCAGCGCCTCGCCGAGGACGACGGCATCGACGGTGACTGTCGCGCCGCTGCGGCAAACGCGCTGTCCCGGCAGGCCTGCGACATGCTTCAAGAGCGGGACATCCGCGCCGATGTAGCCCCGCGTGACCATGAACGCGGCAAGAGGCGCAGGAGGCATGACCACGACGAGGTCGCCGATCTCCAGCCCGGTCGGGCGCTCGACCCAGTAGAGTCCGAGCGGCACGCTGGCAGATGCATTCCAGATCAGCCACGCGGGCAGAATTGCGACGGACGGAGCTGCAAGACTCGCCAGGCCCATCGCGGCCAAGAGAAGGATCGCGGGGCGCTTCATGGCCAGATCCTGCGCCGCGCAAGCCAGGCCGCATGCCGCGCCGAGGAATAGACCGACGGGGTTTGTCCGGCGGTCAGGCGATTGTGGACATGGCGCCAGTGATCGGGCGCGACGGCGGTCGGATCGATCCCCAAGGCTTCGATGTCGTCGATGATTTCCAGCGTGCGCTTGGCTTTTGGCCATCCATCCAGCTGCAGCAGAATCTCGGCACCGGGATACACGAAGCTCAGCGTCTGGAACGGCTCGGTGCGGAAAACAGCGCGCAGGATGACGAGCCGCGCCGCGACCGTTCCGTGCTCATTTCCGGCCCAACGGATGCAGGCGAAGACCGCACCGGAGGCGAAGCCGACCCGTCGTCTTTGTCGGTCGATCACCTGTTCCCGGCACAGGTGACCGAAGCGGATCCACTGCTCGACGCGGCGTCGCTGGAACGTCAGATCGACCCATGTGATCGACGCATTGGGTCGGTCAGTCGCCGTGTGTCCATCGCGCTGCAGCGGGAGCTTGCCAGTCATGACGGGGCCCCCTCTTCGGTGGACGGGGGATAGCCGATCAGATCGCGCAACATCGCGGCGCAGGTCTGACCTTGCTGGAAGGCAGAAAGACGGACGCGCCCACGCAGCTCGGACATGATATCAACGGCAAGGCTGGTGCTGCCGATCCCGCCTTTCTGGCCGAGGAGCGCACGGGTCATTGCCGTTCCCCCGGCTTGCCGAGGGGCAGTTCCGGTTCTCGTGGAACGGGCTTGTCGGGCCCCCTTCCCCGCCGCCGATACCCGACCTTGAGCGCGGCACCCGTCCTTGAGATCAGGGTTTCGACAGCGGTCCTGCGCTCTTCAACGTTAGAATCTTTGTTAGACTCTAAGTTAAGGGCGCGATTTTCTGTTGTGGTGCATGTGGTTAAGCCTGGTTTCGGTTCCCGATAGCACGAGCCCCCGGTTCCTGATGGCACGATACCCCGGGTTCCCGATGGCACGAGGCCATTCACAGCTTGTCCACAGGGCGCGGCAGGCTCGAAGGCCAACAGCATGCGGCCGCTGGTTTCGATCTCGGCGAAGAGGACATAGCCGGGCAGCGGCTGGCGGCGGATAATGTCGCGCAGCTCGAAGGCGAAGCGCTTGAAGGGCGAGAGGCTTCCGGATTTCTGGTGCAGGTGACGGAAATCGAAGCGCCAGCCGCCCGTCTGTCGCCCGCCATGCTTGCGCACAAGGCGGTAGAGCCAGCGGTCGAGGCCGCCGGTCAGATCGAAATAGGCGCGGTCGATGGTGAGGATCAGGGCGTCGTCGAGGACGGCACGGTAGAACCAGTCCGGGACGATCAGCTCGATCCCGTCTGGTCGCCCCCTCGCGTCGCTGCGTTCATGCCATTCATTGATCCAGGAGAAGCGATGGCGCCGGCCCTCGGCGGGCTGGCGGATCGTCGTCGCCACCGTGGTCGATTGCAGCCGGTCCAGCGCGGCCTTCAGGCGTTGATAGTCCCGCAGCGACGTACCGCGCCCGGTGAAATTGAGGATCTCATAAGGTGTAGCCGCCATCAGACGTGAGGTGCGCAGGCCCGCATCGCGCGCCTCGACGATCTGGCTCGCCGCCCATATCAGGATGTCGGCATCCCAGATCGTGGCCATGCCGTGGTCGGGCACGGCCTCGACCCGGATCGCCACATTCCCCGCGACGAAATCGATGGGGCGGATGCGCGGCGACTTGGACAGGGAGAAGAACGGATAGGCCATGAGATCCTGCGCGTCACGTGGGGCGAACTCCCCCGGAAGCGCCCGAAAGAGGTCGAGTTGGCCGCGCTCGGAGGCGCTGCGGGGCGTCGGGGGCATGAGAAACCGGAAGGGCCGTCAGCGAGTCGCGCGCACAGGAACGGCATGCGGCGACGCCGTCTGGCGCTTGGCCGGCAGGACCTGACCGCGCGGATCGGAGGTCGAGGTGACCGAACCGCGGGCGACCCAAGCCGTCAGGTCATCGACCGAATAGATGACGCGCCCGCCGAGCTTGTGATAGGCGGGGCCGGTTCCGTAGGTGCGGTGCTTTTCCAGCGTGCGCGCCGACAGGCTGAGGAACGTGGCCGCTTCCTTGGTACGCAGATAGCGTGGCGGCAGAACGGCGAGATCGGGTCGCATGTATGGGGCCTCCGTGGGTCTGTGGAAGGCCGTCGGCAAAGGACGGCCTGTCCCGCGCAGGCTGGCGAAGAAAGACCGGAGAGGGGATGAGGAAGATTGGGGGCGGAAGTATCCTACCCCCTTGGGAGATTAGCCTCGGGGGATGGGGTTCAACAGCAGGCGAGAGGTTCCGACTACCCGGGCTGCTTGGTTGCGATAAACAGCTTTGCGGACCCTCGGGACCTTCGCCGCGGGGCCCGATCTCCGCTGCACTCGCGAAGGCACTCGGGAGCAAGGGCAGAGAGCGTTCATTTGGCTTTCTTTGGGTTTCGTCCTTGGCCGCCTAAAGCGGCCATTCGGCGGAGGGGATGGGTCTGACATCCAACCTTCTCTTGTGGATGCCGCCCTCATTTGCAAGGAATTTCTGAACTTTAGACATGTGATCGAGTGCGGACTCTTGTCAGGCCTGTTAGCGCGGCCCGATAGATGCCGCTGGCCGGGATGGTGATGCGCGGACCGGGGCCAAATCTCCGACAGCGAGCTCGAAGCTCTGAGAAGGTTGCTGGTTTGCCCAACCCGGATCATGTCGATCATTTGCCCATTCGGATCACGCCTTCCTCACAACTCTGCGTTCCGGTTTCGCGGTTTGCTGCCGGATCAAGCAGCGCTGGCGATCACCGGATCGCGATAGCCTTCACCGCGCGTGAGCATCGCCCAGATGCCGCGCGCCATCTTATTGGCCAGTGCAAAGGCCGCGACTAACGGCGGCTTGCGTTCCAGCATGCGCTCAAGCCAAGGGTTTTGAGGTGCACCACGATGCAGGGCCCAGCGGACCACCGCCATCGCTCCGGTGACAAGCAGTCGCCGGATGTCCCGCTGCCCCATCTTCGATGTTTTCCCCAGCCTCTGTTTTCCGCCTGAAGAATGTTGCCGCGGCACCAACCCGAGCCAAGGCGGCAAAATCGCGGCCACGCCGGAACTGCCCCATCGGCGGCGCGAAGGTTTCGACCGCGAGCACGGTGATCGGTCCGACACCCGGCATGGTCTGTAATTGCCGGGGCATGGCGGCCGCCCTGGACGCGGCGGTGAGCTTTGCCGAAACTGCGGCGAGGCGGGACGACAACAGATCGATCTGCTCCAGAACCATGCGATAGATGTCTCGCGCGAGGTCAGGCAGGCCCGAACTCGGATCATCAACCATCTTCGCCAACCGCGGGATGTATCCGACCCCTTCCGGCGCCACGTGCCCGAATTCATAGAGGTGCGCGCGCAGGGCGTTGATCGCCTCGGTCCGCTGCTTCACGATCTGCTCACGAGCGCGAAATGCCACCGCCCGGGCCTGCTGTTCTTCGGTCTTGGGTTCGACGAACCGCATGGTCGGACGCGTGGCCGCCTCCGCGATTGCTTCCGCGTCGGCCGCATCGTTTTTCTGACGCTTGATGAATGGCTTGACATAATGCGGCGCAATCAGCCGGACACGGTGCCCATGGGCGGTCAGTTCTCGTGTCCAGTGATGGGCGCTTGGGCAAGCCACCATCGCCACACCGCATGCGGAATGATCCGCCATGAAGCGCGCAAACTGCTGTCGCGACAGCTTCTTGCGGAAAACGACCGCCCCATCCGCTCCCGCCCCGTGCAGCTGGAACACGTCCTTTGCCAGATCGACCCCGATGATGCTAACTTCTTCCATGGATGCCCTCTCCTTCAGCTTGTGCTTCGACACCACGAGTATGGCACATCGCGATGCCGTCAGGGTGAGAGCGGCATCCACCCCATCTCCACCTTAAAGCATTGATTACATTAGATTATGTGAGGTTTCTTCACTCGTTTGGCAACAATTGCCACTCTGCAGCGAGCGCCATTGTGCTGGCTACTATTATCGCCTATCGACGATTAACGTACAGACGGATGGTTCATGCAGGACACTGACATCGAAATCGCTGAACTGGCCAAGGCGCTCGCGCATCCGGCAAGACTGCGCATCCTGCGACTGCTGCTCGCCACGCCCGGCTGCATCGGCGGCGACATCGTGGGCGCTGTCGGCCTGGCGCAGTCCACGGTCTCCGAGCACCTGCGCATCCTGAAGGCTGCCGGGGTCATCACGGGCGAGATATCCGGCCCGCGCATCTGCTACGCGCTGAACCCCGCTGCGCTTGAACCGCTGGCCGACTTTATCGGCACGCTGACCGGCCCATCCGCTGCGGTCTGCTGCGTGCCTGAGGAGAAGGAAATTTCATGAGCCTGTTCGAACGTTGGCTGACCCTCTGGGTCGCGCTGTGCATCCTGGCCGGGCTCGTCCTCGGCAACCTCGCGCCGGGTCTCTTCGGCGCGCTGGCCGCGCTGGAAGTCGCTTCGGTCAACCTCGTCGTCGCCGTCCTGATCTGGGCGATGGTCTATCCGATGATGATCGCAGTGGATCTGGGCTCGCTGAAGGCGGTGGGACAGCGCCCGAAGGGCCTCGTGATCACGCTTGCCGTGAACTGGCTGATCAAGCCCTTCACCATGGCGGCGCTTGCCGTGCTGTTCTTCAACCACGTCTTCGCCGGACTGATCGACCCGGAGCGCGCGCCGGAATACATCGCCGGGCTGATCCTGCTCGGGGCGGCGCCGTGCACGGCGATGGTCTTTGTCTGGTCACAGCTGACAAAGGGCGATCCCAACTACACGCTGGTGCAGGTCTCCGTGAACGACCTGATCATGGTGGTCGCCTTCGCCCCCATCGTGGCCTTCCTTCTGGGCGTGACCGACATCAGCGTCCCTTGGGAGACACTGATCCTGTCGGTCGTCCTTTATATCGTCATTCCGCTGATCGCGGGTCTCCTGACGCGCCGGGCGCTGATCGCGAAAGGCGGCGAGGCCGCGGTGACCGCGTTCACGGCGCGAATCAAGCCGGCCTCGGTGGTCGGGCTGCTGGCGACCGTGGTGCTGCTCTTCGGTTTTCAGGGGCCGGTGATCCTCGCGCAACCGCTGCTAATCGCGCTGATCGCAGTCCCGATCGTCATCCAGTCGTACGGCATCTTCGCCCTTGGATATGGATGGGCCTGGCTGTGGGCCGTGCCCCACCGGGTCGCCGCGCCCTGCGCGCTGATCGGCACGTCGAACTTCTTCGAACTGGCAGTCGCCGTGGCGATCGGGCTTTTCGGGCTGAACTCCGGTGCGGCGCTGGCCACCGTGGTGGGGGTGCTGGTCGAGGTGCCGGTGATGCTGAGCCTCGTCGCCATTGCGAACCGGACACGCGAGAGTTTCCCGGCGTGAGCACCTTCCCGGTCGTCATCCACCACAATCCCGACTGCGGCACGTCCCGCAACGTGCTCGGCATCATCCAGGCGGCTGGATACGAGCCGACCGTCATCGACTATCTGAAGGAGGGCTGGACGCGTCCGCAGCTTCTGGCGCTGTTCGCCGCCGCCGGGATCACGGTGCGCGAGGCACTCCGGGTCAAGCGCTCCCCGGCCGAGGAGTTGGGGCTCACCGCACCGGACGTCTCCGACGAGGCATTGCTGGATGCCATGACGCGCCACCCGATCCTCGTGAACCGCCCTATCGTCTGTACGCCGATGGGCGTCAGGCTCTGCCGCCCGTCCGAGACTGTCCTCGATCTGCTCGAGACGCTCCCTCCGGGTCCGCTCGTCAAGGAGGACGGCCAATTGATCATTGACGCCGAGGGAAACCGGATTGCCTGACACATTGACCGATCTGACCACACCGCAGCTCGACGAGACGAGTTTCTCCGCAATCGACTATGACCGGCTGATGTCGGCTGCCATCAGCACGCATCCGCCCCGCATCCTGATCCTCTACGGCTCGCTCCGGGCGCGATCGTTCAGCCGACTGTCGGCCGAGGAAGCCGGTCGCATTCTCACAGCGCTCGGGGCGGAGGTCCGGTTCTTCAACCCCTCAGGCCTGCCGCTGGTAGACGACGGGGTGGATGCCAGCCACCCGAAGGTGCGGGAGCTGCGTGATCTGGTGACCTGGTGCGAAGGCATGGTCTGGTCGAGCCCCGAGCGGCACGGCGCGATGACCGGCCTCATGAAGACGCAGATCGACTGGATTCCGCTGTCCGAGGGCGCCGTGCGACCGACGCAGGGTAAGACGCTGGCAGTGATGCAGGTGTCGGGCGGCTCGCAGAGCTTCAACGCGGTCAACCAGATGCGGGTTCTCGGGCGCTGGATGCGGATGCTGACTATCCCCAACCAGTCCTCCATCCCCAAGGCGTTTCAGGAGTTCGACGAGGCGGGACGAATGCGCCCGTCGCCACTCTACGACCGGATCGTGGATGTCATGGAGGAGCTGGTGAAGTTCACGCTGCTCACGCGCGATCGGAAGGCGTATCTCGTGGACCGCTACTCCGAGCGCAAGGAAACGGCGGCCGCGCTCATGAAGCGGGTGAACCTCTCCGCCGCAACCTGAGCGCAGGGCGATGTCGCGAGGCCCGTTTGCGCCGCCTCATGTTCGCCTGAGGGCCAGCAGAGCGGCGAAGGAGGCAACCCCGATCCCGGCCGTCAGCCAGATCGCCGAGAGGCCCCATGTGGTCAGCGGGGCACCGAAGATCAGGGGCGCCGCTGCTTGCAGGATGCGGGCGGGCGCATTCAGCCAGCCGATCCGCCGCCCGTATCCCGCCGACCCGAACAACGCCAGCGGCAGAGTGCCCTTGGCTATCGTGAGGATCCCGTTCCCCGCCCCATGCAGGAGCGCGAAGGCATAGGCCGCGGGACCTCCGAAGCTCACCAGCGCCACCGCGGCGACGGGATGCGCCGCTGCCGCCACGCGGGTCGAGACGAGCGGGTGGAACCAGCGCAGCAGGCCGAACTCCAGCACCCGCGCTGCGACCTGCGCCGGGCCGATCAACGCTCCTGCCGCGATGGCGACAGCCGTGCTGGCCCCGGCGGCCTGCAGAAGGCCTGGCAGATGCGCGGCCATGGCGGTCGAGTTGAACCAGGTCGCGGCAAAGACGAAGGCCAGCAGCACAGCGCAAGGCGGGATGGAGGAGGGCCGTCCTCGACCGGCGTCGCCACTCCGGCTGCCGTCTTGGTGCCTTTCGGCAGCCACGCGTTCAGCGGCAACGCCACTGCCAGATGGATCAGCGCCCAGCCGAGGCAGGCTTCGCGCCAGCCCCATGTCGCCAGCATCAGCCCCGAAAGCGGCCAGCCGACCGTGCTCGCGATCCCGGCGATGAGGGTAATGCCGGTGATCGGACCTCGCGCGTCCTTGCCATAGATCCCGGCCAGCGTTGCGAACCCTGTCTCGTAGAGCCCTATGCCCATGCCGAGCCCGATCACGGCCCAGCCGGCGAACAGAACCAGGGGCGTCGCAGCCAGCGCGAGCAGCCCGAGCCCCGCTGCGAAGACAAGGTTCGCCGCCTTGAAGGGCGAGAGGTGATTGGCCCGACCGGCTCGATCCGGGTGTCGGCGAGCCAAGCGTTGAGATCGGCTCCGCTGAGCTTGGCCGTTTCGATCAGGGTGTAGGGCGGAAAGATGGAGAAACCAGCAGCCGTCAAGCATCTCTGCATAGGGTCACGCCGTCGCGCTTACCCCCAAACGATCTCGACCGAAGCTGAAGGTGATTATCCCGCCCGCACATAGCTGCCGGGTGCCGGCTCGATCGGTTTCAGCGCTCCGCTACCAGGCACATAGGCCGGAACCTTCTTGCCCTTGCTGTGGCTTTCGATCCACTCCGCCCAGTTCGGCCACCACGACCCCTGATGCGCCTCGGCCTTGGTCAGCCAGTCCTGCGGATCGGCCGGATAGGCAGCCGCGCTGGTCCAGAACCCGTATTTCGGCCGTTTTGCCGGCGGGTTGATCACCCCCGCGATATGCCCCGATCCGCCCAGAACAAAGGTCGTGTCACCGCCCAGCAAGCCGGTCGTCGGATAGATCGAGTTCCAGGGCGCGATGTGATCCTCTTTCGTCGCAAAGACATAGAAGGGAATATCGATCTTGCCGATGTCGATGGGCAGGCCGTCCATGGTCAGGTGCCCGGCCTTGCGCAAGCCGTTCTCGATATAGATCTTTTCCAGATACCACAGCAGCATGGCCGCCGGCAGGCGGGTGCTGTCGCCGTTCCAGAACAGCAGATCGAAGGCGGGCGGCTTGCGGCCCATCAGGTAATTCATCACGTGGAAGGACCAGATCAGGTCATTTTCCCGGATCATCGAGAACATGTCCTGCAGATGGTGGTTTTCCAGATAGCCCTTTTCGGCCATGTGTTCGCGCAGAACCTGCAGCCGGTCGCGGTCGATGAAAACGCCGATCTCGCCCACATCGGTGAAATCGACCATCGTGGCCAGCGTCGTCGCGGTCTTGACCCGCTTGTCGCCCTTGGCCGCCATATAGGCCAGCGTCGCCGTCACCAGAATCCCGCCGATGCAGAAGCCGAGAATGTCGAACTCGTCCTCGCCGGTCGCATCGGTGATCGCGTCCAGCGCGTTCAGCGGGCCAAGGCGCATGTAATCCTCGAAGCTCAGCGCCGCGTGCTGCTTGGTCGGGTTGACCCATGAAATCAGGAAAACGCTGTGGCCCTGCTCCAGCATATAGCGGACAAGGCTGTTTTCGGGCTTCATGTCGAAGATATAGTATTTGTTGATCCAGGGCGGCACGAACAGCAGCGGGCGCTTGAACTGGGTCTTGGTCATCGGTTCGTAGTGGATCAACTGGATCAATTCGTTCTGATAGATCACCTGCCCCGGCGTCGTGGCCAGATCGCGCCCGACCTCGAAGGCCTCGCGGTCGGTCATGTTGATGTCCAGCCGCCCGTCGCCGCGTTCCAGATCGTCCAGAAGGTTGCGGAACCCGTCCAGCAGGCTGCGGCCATCGGTTTCAAGGAAACGCTCACGCGCGGCGGGGTTCAACGCCAGATAATTGCTGGGCGACAGCGCGCTGAGCAACTGCCGGGTATAGAACCGCACGCGCAGGCTGTCCTTGTCACCCTTGGGCAGGGTCTCGATCAGGCGGTCGGCGGCGCCTTCGATGGCCAGATGCACGTCGCGCAGGCCACGGCTGACCGGATCGCTGGTCCAGCGGCCATCGCGGAAGCGGCGGTCCTTGCTGTCCTCGCCCTCGCCCGTCCATGCGCCTGCCCAGGCCTTGGCGCTGTTGGACCACAGATCGATCTGGAACTGCGCCAGCGCAAACGGGTTCTGCGCCAGCTTCATCCCCACGCGAGCATAGGCCTGCGCCACGGTCCCCGAATCCAGCACCGAGAATTCATTGCCCGTCGCTTTGGCCAGGGCACTGGCGCTGCTGCGCTGCGCAAGCTCCTGCGCCCGTTGCATCAGGCTGGCAAATTCTGCGGTCTGTTCGGCAATTTTGCTTCGGTCCATTCCGGGTCTCCTTGGGGGTAGACAGGACGACCGGCTCTGCTGGCAACGGCCGGCGGTGGTGGGGACTGGCAACCGGCAGGTTGTCAGTCTGTGCTTGCAACAAGGATCACATGCAGGAAGCCCGGCCCATGCGCCCCGCGCACATAGCTCCCCTCGATATCGGTCGTGCCGCTGGGTCCGGTGATCAGGATCGCGTTGCGCGGATGGGGCCGATCGGCCAGCTGCGCAGCATAGTCCTCGAGATGGGACAGGATATCGGATTCCTGCAGCACCACGATATGATGGAGGGGCAGGAAAGACAGCAGGATCGGCGTATCGGCACCCGAATGCACGATCAAGGACCCGCTTTCGGCGATACCCCAAAGCGCCTTTCCGAGCGCTGCCGGCTGGTCCGGGGCAAGAGTGGTGCCGGTGTCGAGGCCCGTCCAGTCGAGTGCGGTCAGCGCCGGCGTCGGTTCCACGGCCAGGGACAGTGACAGTCCGTGTCCCGACAGATAGCGCCGCACAGCGTCGGGAACGGCTTCCATGCCGCCAACGCGGTCAATCGTCGTGCCGATCGACTCAGCCTTCAGGATGAAGGCATCGAACAGCCCCTCAGCGACCAGTCGGGGGCGGCTGGTGTCGGGATCGGCCAGCAGGGCCTTGGCCTCGGCGGAGATGGCGTCGGGCGCCGGGCGTTCCTGTGGCAGCGCTACGCGGATCGCATCCAGTATCCGGTCGCGGGCGGTCATGGGCGGCCCCCTTTCTTCGCCTGTTCGGCGCGATACTGCTCCATGAAGGTGCGACCCTTGGGTCGCGGCATGTCGCGGTGTGCCGTCCAGCCCCCGGCGAGCGGCAGGCGCGAAATCCAGCCCGCCTTGCCGAACATCCGGATTGCGCGTACCCCGGTCCGGCTGGCCAATCGGTAAAGCGCGGGGCGCTTCGCCAGCATGGCCCAGAGGCTGATGCCGACGCGCAAGGCACCCGGTTCGAGTTTCTCGCGCCAGCTGCGGATGCGCCAGGCGCGCAGAAGCGTGGGCAGCGGGATGCCAACCGGGCAGACCTCGGCACAGCGGCCGTTCATCGTGCAGGCATTGGGCAGATCGCGTGACCCGGCCAACCCGTCCAGCACCGGCGTCAGGACCGAGCCCATGGGGCCGGGATAGGTGCCGCCATATGCGTGACCGCCGATCTGGCGATAGACGACGCAATGGTTCATGCAGGCGCCGCAGCGGATGCAGCGCAGCATCTCGCGGAATTCGTCTGCCAGCATCCTCGTTCGGCCATTATCGACCAGAACGATATGCATCTCTTCCGGCCCGTCGGCATCGCCCGGACGCTTCGGCCCGCAGTGGAAGGTGGTGTATTGCGTCAGCTCACCGCCCGTGGCCGAGCGCACAAGAAGCCGCAGCAGGGCAAAGGCATGGACTGTGGAGGGCACGATCTTCTCGATTCCCGCTGTCACGATATGGATGCGGGGCGGCGTGGTGGTCAGTTCGGCATTGCCTTCGTTGGTCACAGTGCAGGTGGCGCCGGTATCGGCCACGAGGAAGTTTGCTCCAGAAATGCCAATGTCGGCCGACAGGAACTTCGTGCGCAACTCGCGCCGCGCACTTTGCACCATGGTCGCCGGGTCTTCGGCGGCGGGCGGTGGACGATGGCCGGTCTTGAACAGTTCGGCCACCTGTTCGCGGGTGCGGTGCATGGCGGGCCAGACGATATGCGACGGTTTTTCGCCGGCCAACTGGATAATGTGTTCGGCGAGATCGGTCTCGACCCGCTCGATTCCGGCATCCGCCAAAGCATGCGGCAGGCCGATCTCCTCGCCCAGCATGGATTTCGACCGGGTGACCAGCTTTGCCTTCGCCTCCAGACAGATGCGGGTGACGATGGCGCGTGCCCCGGCGTCATCAACCGCCCAGTGCACCTTGGCCCCCGATGCGGTGGCGTTGCGTTCGAACTGTTCCAAATAATGGTCCAGATGGGCGATCACATGATCCTTGATCGCCTTGCCGCGGGCGCGCGCCGCCTCGAACTCTGGGAAGGCCGCGACCGCCGCGGCACGCTTGCGCTCGGCATTGCCTGTGGTGCGGTCAATCGCGATCTTCAGCGTCTTGTCGGCGAGAGCCGCCGTGGCGCGATCCTTGAAAGGCGCCTGGGCGCCTGCGTGGGCTCCGCTCATCCTTCAGCCCTCCTCGCCGATGGCCGGACCGTCGGCGCGGCCGGCCAGGACCTCGATGGTGTGGAAACAGCGCGTCTTCGCGCCGCGGCGGTGGAGCTTGCCGGCCATGTTCATCAGACAGCCGAGGTCTCCGGCCAGAAGGATATCTGCCCCGGTGCGCTCGATGGCTTCGGCCTTTTCGGTGACGATCGCATTGGAAATGTCGGAATACTTGACGCAGAAGGTGCCGCCGAAACCGCAGCAGACGTCGTTGCCTTCCAGCCCCCGCATCTCAAGGCCCTCGACGTCGGCCAGAAGCGCACGGGGCTGCGCGGCGATGCCCAGTTCGCGCAGACCCGCGCAACTGTCATGGTAGGTGGCCGTCGCCGCAAGGCGACGGCCTTTTGGCCGAAAACCCATCATATCAACCAG
Organism: Paracoccus binzhouensis; assembly: GCF_016446475.1. Lineage (GTDB taxonomy): Bacteria > Pseudomonadota > Alphaproteobacteria > Rhodobacterales > Rhodobacteraceae > Paracoccus > Paracoccus binzhouensis. The sequence goes on from NZ_JAEHFP010000004.1 coordinate 59,811, forward strand.
GAAACCCGTGATCTCGTGTGTCTTGGCGGCCAGGGTCCGGGCGCGGGGCGCCCAGACCGGATCGTTCGCCAGCAGCTCCGGATAGCCGTGCACGATCGTCCCCGCGCAGGATCCCGAGGGCAGGACGACATAGTCGAACCCCTCGAAAGCCGCGATGGTCTGCCGTGCCAGCGCTGCGGCATCCTTTTCGTCCCCGCTGTTCAAGGCAGGCTGCCCGCAACAGGTCTGCGCCTCCGGCACTTCCACCCGGCATCCGGCCTCTTCGAGCAATTGAAGGGCCGAGAACCCGATACCGGGACGGATGGCATCCACGAGACAGGTCACGAAAAGGCCGACACGAGGGTTTGGCTGTCCAGACATGGCGACCTCAGCGTGTTTGGGTGGCGGAAACAGCCCCGCGATTGCGCGACATCAGGAACAGCACGGCGGCCGGCCAGATCAGCACGGCGATCCACCACAGGTTCGGCCCGCCCGCCAGGATAGCAAGACCAAGAAAGCCGCCCTGGACGATATAATAGAACATCGGGATCAGGGTCATGCGGATGATTTCGCCCTCGCGGTCCACAAGCCCCACCGTGGCCGAGGCTGCCACCACGTTGTGCACGCAGATCATATTGCCTGCCGCACCGCCGATGGCCTGCAGCGCAACAACCAATCCGGCCCCGGCCGCGCCCAGACCGATCTGTTCAGCGGTCGAGAACTGGAACAACGAGAACATCATGTTCGAAATCGTGTTCGATCCGGCGACGAAGGCGCCCATCGACCCGATCAGTGGCGCGAACATCGGCCAGGCACTGCCGACCACGGCCGAGACGCTTTCGGCGAGCACGATCGGCATCGACGCCATCGTGTCCGAGGCAGAGTTGATGAACACCTGCACCATCGGCACCGCCAACAGCAGTGCCGGGGCCGCCGCGATCATTGTCGATCCCGACGTACGCAATGCCTTGCCGTAATCGGCCGGACGCATTCGATGGAACAGGAAGGTGAACAGCGAAGCGAGGATCAGCACCGTTCCAGGCAGATACAGCCATTGCACGCGGGCATTGATGCCCGACCCGAACAGATCATCGAAGGCCATGGTCCGTTCCGGGGCGGTCAGCCAGGCCTTGAAATCGGGAATCGTGCGCGTCGCGACCAGCAGAAGAACCACGAATATGTAGGGCGCCCAGGCCTTGAGCAACGACATCACCTCAAGCCCGGCACGGTGATCCTCCAGATCGTCCAGCTTGCCGACCCATTTTCCGTCCCACTGTTCGCGGGGCGGGAAGTCGAAGGACTCCTTCGGGATCAGGAAGCCGGCCCGTGCGGCGGGAACGACGATCAGCAGCCCGATGATGCCGCCCACCAGGGACGGAAATTCCGGGCCAAGCAGGCTGGCAATGATCCAGTAGGGAACGGTGAAGGCAAGCCCGGCGAACAGCGCGAATTTCCAGATGCGGAACCCTTCGGCGAAGGACCGCCGGGAACCGAAGAACCGCGTCATCATGCCGATCATGATCAACGGGATCAGAAAGCCGATCAGGCCATGCAGCGTGGCAACCTTGACAGCAATCTCGACCAGATAGTCAGCGAAGGCCATCGGTGCGATGGTCTGTTCGACAATCGCCTGACCCGAAAGCCCGGTATTGACACCGACAAGAATCGGCGTGCCGACTGCCCCGAATGACACAGGCGTGGACTGGATGATCAGCGTTACCAGCACCGCCGCCATGGCCGGAAAGCCGATGGCAACCAGCAGTGGCGCGGCGATGGCCGCGGGCGTTCCGAACCCGGACGCCCCCTCGATCAGCGATCCGAACAACCAGGCGATGATGATCGCCTGTACCCGCCGGTCAGGCGAAATGCTGGTGAACCCTGCCCGGATCGACCGGATGCCGCCGCTTTCCTCCAGCGTATAGAGCATCAGGATCGCACCGAAGATAATGTAGAGCAGGCTGACTGCGGTCACGGCACCGTTCACGGTGGCGCCAAGAATCTTGTTGAGGTCCGTGCCCCAGACCAAAAGCGAGGTCGCGGCCGTGACCAGATAGGAAACGCCCATCGAAAGCTTGGCCGAGCGTGCGAGCACCACCAAGAGCAGAAACACTGTGGCGATTGGCAGCAGGGCCATGACGAATGTGAAAACTTGGGGCATCTTTCCTCCTCCGAAGCGTCGGGCCAATCCGGCCCTTTGGGGGTCTGTTACAACGCAGCCGATATTCTCGGGCTTGCCGGATCCGCGGCGCACCATGGTCTGGGTCGAATGGTGATCACCAGCAGGAGCGCGCCGATGCTCTTGTGCGCGTCGCGGTACAGGATGGGGTCACCCGACCTCGTCGCTCAAGCGCCGCGCAAGTCCTTGATGGCCGCATCCACCTCAACTGCAAACCGTTTCTGAGTTTCGGTCATCGCCACCAGCGATTCCTCCGAAAGCCGCTGCATCAGCGCGAGAGCCTTGTCGGCCGCGTCCGAAAGAACCTTGATATTGTTCCCAGACGCCTCGGAGCGGACGGATGTGTCGAGCCGCTTCATGCTGTCTGTTGCGGCAGCCGTCATCTCGTCGAAAATCTGGAACTGACGCTCGATCTGCAACCGGTAGAGGGATCTTGCGTGCTCGTTGGCACTGGCCAGGGCATCCAGCCGTTTCTGCCACATCTTCAGCATTGAGGCGGGATCGAGGCCGTCAACATTCTGACGGCGGAACCAGTCCGCCATGCCCTGAGAGTTCATGAACGGAAACAGGGATGTCGGATCAAACGCCTTGAGCGCTTCATTGAAATCCATGGTGGGCTTCTTGTCGGTCATTGCAGGCTCCTGTTGCTGTGCTGACGGAAGGCATCGGGCGATCAGCTGTGGCCGCCCGATCACGGTCAGTGACGCTTCTTCGGCGGAATCAGGTCGGTGATCGTGCCCTCGAACATTTCGGCAGCGAAGTTCACCGTCTCACTCAGGGTAGGATGCGGGTGGATGGTGTGGCCAAGGTCGACCGCATCGGCCCCCATCTCGATTGCCAGGGCCACCTCGGCGATCAGATCGCCGGCGTTCGGGCCGACGATGGCCGCGCCGATGACGCGTTGATCGGTTTCGTCGAAGATCAGCTTGGTGATGCCCTCGGACCGGCCAATTGAAAGCGACCGTCCAGAGGCAGCCCAGGGGAAAACGCCCTTGCCGACCTTCAGTCCACTGGCCTTGGCCTGGGCTTCCGTCACGCCGACCCAGGCAACTTCTGGGTCGGTGTAGGCGACCGAGGGAATCACGCGGGCGTCGAAGTGGCGGTTGTGCCCGGCCGCGACCTCGGCTGCGACCTTGCCTTCATGGACTGCCTTGTGCGCCAGCATCGGCTGGCCCACCACGTCGCCGATGGCGAAGATATGGGGAACATTGGTACGCTGCTGGCTGTCCACGGCGATGAATCCGCGGTCGTCCACGGCCACGCCCGCGGCGCCGGCGTTCAGCATCTTGCCGTTGGGCCGACGCCCGACCGACACAAGGATCTTGTCGAAGCGATCGGTGGTGGTGCCGCCCTTGTCGTCCTCGAAGGTGACGGTCAGCCCGTCCTCGTCGGCCGAGACCCCCGTGACCTTGGTCTTGAGCAGGATCTTCTCGTATCGGGCCTCGATCCGCTTATGCAGGGGCTTGACGATGTCCTTGTCGGCGCCGGGGATGATCTGGTCCATCAGTTCCACGACCGTTACGCTGGACCCCAGCGCGTCATAGACGCAGGCCATTTCCAGCCCGATGATGCCGCCGCCCAGAACCAGAAGGCGTGCGGGCACGCCTTCCAGTTCCAGCGCGCCGGTGGAATCGATCACGCGGTGATCGTCATGGGGAATGAACGGCAGCTTCACGGGTTCGGACCCGGCGGCGATGACGCACTGGTCGAAGCTGACCGTGGATTTCGCCCCGTCGATGTCGACCGCGATCATGTTGGGTCCGGCAAAGGTGCCAAAGCCGGTCACGACCTGAACCTTGCGGCCCTTTGCCAGACCGCTGAGACCGCCCGTCAACTGCGTGACGACCGAGTTCTTCCAGCCGCGCAGCGCATCGAGATCCACCTCGGGCGGCGAGAAGCGCAGGCCATGATGGCCCATCTCCTCGGCTTCCGAGATGACCTTGGCTGCGTGCAGCAGAGCCTTGGACGGAATGCAGCCGACGTTCAGGCAGACCCCACCCAGCGTTGGATAGCGTTCGATCAGCACGACCTTCTTGCCCAGGTCGGCCGCGCGGAACGCCGCCGTATAGCCGCCCGGACCTGAACCGAGCACGACCACCTCGGCATGGATGTCGCCGCGCGCCGAAGCGGACAGCGCTGCCGGGACGGGCTGAGCTGCGGCCGGGCTGCTGTCACGACCGCCGCTGCTGTCCTTGCGCGGCTCATCCTTGCCCTTGGCGGGTTCGGCGGCGGCGCCGGCGGCGTCCAGCGTCAGGATCACCGATCCTTCGGAGACCCGATCGCCTTCCTTGACCGAGATCGCGGTGATCCGGCCTGCGACGGGGCTGGGCACCTCCATCGTCGCCTTGTCGGATTCCAGTTCGATAAGCGGCTGCTCCTCGGCAACCTCGTCGCCCACGGCGACCAGAAGGGTGATGACCGGCACATCCTTGAAATCGCCGATGTCGGGAACCTTGACGTCCATGTTTCGGCCCTCCTTCACAGCATGATCCGGCGCACGTCGCCGAGCAGGTGCTTCAGCGTCGCGGCAAAGCGAGCCGCCAACGCCCCGTCGATGGCGCGGTGGTCATAGCTGAGCGACATCGGCAGCATGTTGCGCGGCACGAATTGCTGGCCGTCCCAGACCGGCGCCATCCGCGAGCGCGTCAGGCCCAGGATCGCCACCTCGGGCGCGTTCACGATGGGAGTGAAGGCGGTGCCACCGATGCCCCCTAGCGACGAGATGGTGAAGGTCGCGCCCTGCATGTCCTGGGACTTCAACTCCCCCGCGCGGGCCTTGGCACTGAGATCGCCCAGTTCCTTCGAGATTTCGACAATCCCCTTGCGGTCGGCTTCCTTGATGACCGGAACCACCAGCCCGTTCGGCGTGTCCGCGGCAAAGCCGATGTTGTAATACGACTTGCGGATCAGCTTGTCGCCGTCGGGGTGGATCGACGAGTTGAACTCCCAGTGCTTGCGCAGTGCGGACACGCTGGCCTTGATCACAAGCGCTAGCAGGGTGACGCGATAGCCGTCCTTCTTGGCCTCGTCGTCCAGTTCCTTGCGGAACTGGTCGATCTCGGTGATGTCGGCTTCCTCTTGATGGGTGACATGGGGGACGTTCAGCCAGGACCGGTGCAGCGCCGGGCCGGACAGCTTCTTGATGCGGGGCATTTCCACGTTTTCGACCGGACCGAACTTCGAGAAGTCCACAACCGGAATCGGCGGGATGCCCATGCCGCCGCTCAGCGCCGCGCCGCCCGATGCGGCAGCGACCGGGACTGCGCTGGCCTTCAGCGCCGCCGTCACGTCGTCGCGCAGAATGCGACCCTTGCGGCCCGAGCCGTTGATCTTGGCCAGATCAATCCCCAACTGCCGCGCAAAGGCGCGGATCGACGGCGAAGCATGGGCCTTGTTGAACCCCGTATCTGTGACGGCGGGAACTGCGGGGGCTGCCGCCGCCGGAACCGATGCGGCAGGCGCGGCGGCGGGCGCCGATGTAGGCGCCGATGCGGCGGCAGCGGCGTCGCTGCCCTCGGCCTCGACCGTCAGGATCACCGATCCCTCGGAGACCCGGTCGCCTTCCTTCACCACGATAGAGGCGATGCGGCCTGCGACGGGGCTTGGCACCTCCATTGTGGCCTTGTCGGATTCAAGCTCGATCAACGGGTCCTCGGCGGCGATGGTGTCGCCCACCTTCACCAGAACGGTGATGACCGGGACATCCTTGAAATCGCCGATGTCGGGAACGTTCACTTCAACAGGCATGATGTGTCTCCTCCTTCTTCCCGCTCAGACCAGCCGGGGGTTCGGCTTGGCGCCGTCGATGTCATACTTGGCAAGGGCAGCCTTCAGCGTCGCCTCGTCGACCGCACCGTCACGGAACAGATCCACCATGGCTGCGGCGGCGATGTGGTTGGCATCGACCTCGAAGAATCTCCGCAGGTTCACCCGGCTGTCGGAGCGACCGAACCCGTCGGTCCCCAGCACCGTGTAGCGGCCCGGCACGAAGGCCCGGATCTGCTCGGCATAGTTCTTCATGTAGTCGGTGGCGGCGATCACCGGTCCCTTGGCCTTGGACAGCGCCTGCGTGACATAGGGCACGCGCGGCGCCTCAAGCGGGTTGAGCCGGTTCCACCGCGCCGCGTCCTGGCCGTCGCGGGCCAGTTCGTTCAGGCTTGTCGCCGACCAGATGTCGGCGGTAATGCCGTAATCGGCCTCAAGCATCTCGGCGGCCTTGATCGCCTGGATCAGGATCGTGCCCGATCCCAGCAGATTGACGTGCTTCCTGCCCGGCTTCTTGACCTCTTTCAGGCGATAGAGGCCGCGGATGATGCCCGCCTCGCAGCCTGCCGGCATGTCGGGATGGGCATAGTTCTCGTTCATCAGGGTGATGTAAAAATACACGTCCTCCTGATCCTGATACATCCGCGTCATGCCGTGCTGCACGATCACCGCCACTTCGTGCTGAAAGGTCGGGTCGTAGCTGATGCAATTCGGGACGGTGCCCGCGATGATATGGCTGTGGCCGTCCTCGTGCTGCAAACCCTCGCCGTTCAGCGTTGTGCGCCCGGCGGTGCCGCCCAACATGAAGCCACGCGCCCGGCTGTCACCCGCAGCCCAGGCCAGATCGCCCACCCGCTGAAAACCGAACATCGAATAGTAGATGAAGAACGGGATCATCGGCACGCCGTGGTTGGAATAGGACGTGGCCGCCGCGATCCAGTCGGCCATGGCACCGGCCTCGTTGATGCCTTCCTGCAAGACCTGCCCATCCGCTGCTTCGCGGTAATAGGACATCTGCTCGCGATCTTCGGGCGTATAGTGCTGGCCGGCGGGATTGTAGATCCCTATGGATCGGAACAGCCCCTCCATGCCGAAGGTGCGGCTTTCGTCCGGCACGATCGGCACGATATGCTTGCCCAGCTCCTTGTCGCGCAGAAGTGTGGTCAGGATGCGCACAAAGGCCATCGTGGTCGAAATCTCGCGCTCGCCCGTGTTCTGAAGCTGCGCCTTGAACGCCTCGAGCGGCGGGATTGCCAGCTTGGGCGAGGTGCTGACACGCTGCGGGAACGCGCCACCCAGGGCCTTGCGCCGGTCCGCCAGATAGGCCTTCTGGGCGTTGTTCAACGCGACGAAGGGGGCCTTCGGCAAATCCTCGTCGGACACGGGGATCTTGAAGCGGTCTCGGAACGCGCGCAGTTGGTCCTCTGCCAGCTTTTTCTGCTGGTGGGTGGTGTTCTGCCCTTCGCCCGCAGATCCCATGCCATAGCCTTTGACCGTCTTGATCAGCAGGCAGGTCGGCTGGTCCCTAGTGTCGGTCGCCTTGCGGAACGCGGTATAGACCTTCTCGGGATCGTGGCCGCCCCGGCTCAGCGACCAGATCTGATCGTCGGACCAGTCCTCGACCAGGGCCGCAGTTTCGGGATACTTGCCGAAGAAATGCTTGCGGATAAACGCGCCGTCCTTGGACTTGAAGGTCTGATAGTCGCCGTCCACCGTTTCATCCATCAACTGGCGCAGCCGGCCGCTGGTGTCGTTTTCTAGCAGATCGTCCCAGCCCTTGCCCCAGAGCAGCTTGACGACATTCCAGCCCGCGCCTCGGAAATTGCCTTCCAGCTCCTGCACGATCTTGCCGTTGCCGCGCACCGGGCCGTCCAGGCGTTGCAGGTTGCAGTTGATGACGAAGATCAGGTTGTCGAGACCCTCGCGCGCGGCCAGGTCGATGGCACCGCGGCTTTCCGGCTCGTCCATCTCTCCGTCGCCCAGGAAACACCAGACCTTGCGGTCGGCCATATCGATCAGCCCGCGATTGTGCATGTATTTCATGAACCGCGCCTGATAGATCGCCATCAGCGGGCCAAGTCCCATGCTGACGGTCGGGAACTGCCAATAGTCCGGCATCAGCCAGGGATGGGGATAGGACGACAGCCCCTCGCCCCCGACCTCGGACCGGAAGTTCAGCATCTGCTCTTCGGTGATGCGGCCTTCCATGAAGGACCGGGCATAGATGCCGGGCACCACATGGCCCTGGAAGAATACCAGATCGCCGCCGTGAATCGCCGACCGCGCGCGCCAGAAGTGGTTCAGCCCGACATCATACATCACCGCCGAGGAGGCGAAGGATGCGATATGCCCGCCGTATTCGCTGGATTCCTTGTTGCGGCGCACGACCGTCGCCATGGCGTTCCAGCGGTTGATGGTGCGGATGCGCCATTCCATGTCCAAATCGCCCGGAAACTCATACTGATCGTCCACGGGGATCGTGTTCTGGTAAGGGGTCGTTGCAGAGAACGGCAGCGTTGCCCCGGCGGCGCGGGCCTGTGCGACGGCTCTATCGAGAAGGAAATGAGCCCTGTTGGGGCCATCGCGTTCAATCACGTCGGCAATGGCGTCCTGCCATTCGCGGGATTCGATCGGGTCGATATCGGGACCGAGGTCTCTCATGGGTGTTTCCCTCAAACGAAGAACTGGCCGCCATTGGCGGAGATGGTGGAACCGGTGATGAAGCCCGCGTCGTCGGACGCCAGGAACACCACGCTGCGCGCGATCTCCTCGGGCTCGCCCAGACGGCCGACCGGGATCTGCGGGATGATGCGTTCGTTCAGGACCTTTTCGTCGATGGCCTTGACCATCTCGGTCGCGATATAGCCGGGGCAGATCGCGTTCACGGTGATGCCCGCCCGGGCGCCTTCCTGGGCCAGGGCCTTGGTAAAGCCCAGGTCGCCCGCCTTGGCGGCGGAATAGTTCGCCTGGCCGGCCTGGCCCTTTTGTCCGTTGATCGAGCTGATGTTGATGATGCGGCCGAACTTGCGGTCGCGCATCCCCGACCAGACCGGGTGGGTCATGTTGAAGAGGCCGGTCAGGTTGGTGTCGACGACCTCTTTCCACTGCTGCGGGGTCATCTTGTGGAACATCGCGTCGCGGGTGATGCCGGCGTTGTTGACCAGCACGGCGATCGGGCCCAGCTCGGCCTCGATCTGCTTGATGCCTTCCGCACAGGCGTCATAGTCGGCGACCGACCATTTGTAGGTCTTGATGCCGGTTTCCTCGGTGAATGCCTTTGCGGCGTCGTCGTTGCCGGCATAGGTGGCGGCGACGGTGTATCCCGCCTCCATCAGTGCCCTGGAAATTGCCGCGCCGATGCCGCGCGACCCCCCGGTAACAAGTGCAACCTTGGACATGAATCCCTCCCTTTTCAAGAATTTGCCGTCCCCGAAATATTGCTACAAGGATGGCCAAACGTGCGCAATGATATTGCGCACGTTTTCCTGCCTTACCGTTCCAGGCACATGGCGACGCCCATGCCGCCCCCGATGCACAGCGTGGCAAGGCCCTTTTTCGCGTCGCGCCGCTTCATCTCGAACAGCAGGGTGTTCAGGACGCGCGCGCCCGATGCGCCGATCGGGTGGCCGATGGCGATGGCGCCGCCGTTCACGTTCACGATCTCGGGGTCCCAGCCCATGTCCTTGTTGACGGCACAAGCCTGGGCGGCAAAGGCTTCGTTCGCCTCGACGAGATCCAGGTCGCCCACGGACCAGCCCGCCTTTTCCAGTGCCTTGCGGCTGGCCGGGATCGGGCCGGTGCCCATGATCGCCGGGTCAAGCCCTGCCGTTGACCAGGATGCGATGCGCGCCAGGGGGGTCAGGCCGCGGCGGCTGGCCTCGTCCTCGGTCATGACCATCACCGCCGCCGCGCCGTCGTTCAGGCCGGACGCATTGCCCGCCGTGACCGTGCCGTCCTTGGAAAACGCCGGGCGCAGCTTCTGCATGGCGTCGATGGTGGCGCCGTGACGGATGTATTCGTCCTTGTCCACGACCGTGTCGCCCTTGCGGGTCTTGACCGTGAAGGCCACGATCTCGTCATCAAAGCGGCCCGCCTTTTGCGCGGCCTCGGCCTTGTTCTGCGAAGCAAGCGCGAATTCGTCCTGCTGGTCGCGACTGATCTGCCATTTCTGGGCGACGTTTTCGGCCGTGGTTCCCATGTGATAGTTGTTGAAGGCATCCCACAGGCCGTCGCGGATCATGGTGTCGATGAACTGCATGTCACCCATCTTCTGGCCCGCACGCAGATAGGCCGCATGGGTGGACATCGACATGCTTTCCTGGCCGCCCGCCAGCACCACCGTGGCATCGCCCGTCGTTACCTGCTGGGCGGCCAAGGCAACGGCCCGCAGTCCAGACCCGCAGACTTGGTTCAGAAGCCAGGCCGAGGATTCGGCCGGCAGGCCCGCGTTGATATGCGCCTGTCGCGCCGGGTTCTGGCCCTGGCCCGCGGTCAGGACCTGGCCCAGGATCGTTTCGGAAACTTCGGCCGGGTCGATCCCGGCCCGGGACACGACTTCCTGCAGGACCGCTGCGCCCAGGTCATGCGCGGGGATATTGGCGAACGATCCCAGAAAGCTGCCGACGGGAGTTCGTGCGGCGGCAACGATTACGGCTTTGGTCATAGCATCGATCCCTTTCCTAAGGTCGTTTGAAAGGCGCTCAGTTTGCTGTGGAAGTGCCATCGGCAGAACAAAGCAACGCGGCTCGACATAGCCGATTTGATGGCCCCTCGCCCGAAAAGTCAGCGGCGCGGCACCGTGGACAGGCATGGCGGAGACGAACCGAGCGACTGACCGGCCAAGCAGGCCTGCGGTCCGGCCCGACCGCCTCGTGCTGCAGCATGGACGCCCCCTCCCAGAGTTGGTTCGGAGCGCTCAGCGTCCCGCCTACGTCATAACAGGTATATAAACTTTACCACTTATCCTAGTCAACAAGTTTATTTACCTTTAGATCAAGCGCCGTGAAAAGTGATCGTCGGTTGACGCAGCGTGCTCGGCAGTGTGAGGTTCACCGGATACCCCATGGATATCAAGAAAATATTGATTTTCAGTCAAAAAAATACACGACTGGAGAAGATGCTGTCCTTGAAATCAGACTCCGGTGAGGTAAATAATATTGATGTCTGTCTATCGGCACCCCCAAGGAGCTCGCCGCCCATGATTGCTGCGGAAATTTTTGAGCCGATTGATCACGAATCAGTCGTCGATACGGTTGTCGGCAAGGTTGAAACGATGATCGTCGATGGGGTTCTGAAGAGCGGTGCTCGTTTGCCGTCGGAGCGCGAAATGGCCGACGCCTTCGGGGTGTCGCGGCCAAAGCTGCGTGAAGCGCTGCAGACGCTCGAGGCTCGCGGCCTCGTTCATGTCCGCCACGGTGACGGAACTTATATTGCCGAACTGACCGGCAGGGCCATGTCGCCGGCCATGTTGGCGCTTTATTCGCGCCATGGCGAAGCCTTTCACGACTATCTCGAATACCGGCGCGAGCAGGAAGCCTTCGCGACCCGCCTTGCCGCGCAGCGCGCGACAGCTGCGGACAAGGAGCGTCTGTCTGCGATCAGGGAAGAACTCGAAGCGGCCTGGCTTGGTCAGGACGCAGAGGCGGAAAGCGAAGCTGATTTCCGGCTTCACCATGCTGTGGTCGATGCCAGCCACAACACAACGCTGATCCACATGATGGCGTCGGTCTATGACCTGACACGTCGCGGAATCTTCTACAATCATGACCTTCTCCGCAGTATCGATGACAGCGGACGCAAGCTTCTCGATCAACACATAGAGATCATTGAGTCGGTTCTGTCCGCTGATCCTGTACGTGCCGAGGAGGCTGCGCGCGACCACATGGGCTATGTCGAGGAATCGATACGTCGCGGTCGGGAGCTGCAGCGACGAGAGCAGCGCGCTCGAATGCGATTCAAGACTGGGGTCTGAGTGAGCTGGCAATCCCCCCATATTCTATGGGGTGCATTCGTAGAACTTACGCGGCCGTTTTCAGTTTCATTGCGGGTGTGATGCCGCCGATGCCCATGTTCGGGTGGTCGTTGTTGTATGTCCAGAGCCATTCCGTGGCGTGATCCTGTGCCTCCTCGATGGTTTCGATGATGTATTCGTCGAGCCATTCATGCCGGATGGTGTGGTTGCAGCGCTCGATATAGGCGTTCTGTTGCGGCTGGCCGGGTTGGATGTGCTGGATGGTGATGCCCTGTTTCTCGGCCCAGATCAGCAGCTTGCCACTGATGTATTCCGGGTCGTAGCGTGTTGGGAACAACACGCCATGACCGGGCTCAGATCTCTATGGTGGTTTTGCGAACCACACCATCAACAAGTTGAAACGACGCAGCGCGACATGAAAACTGCCAACAAGGTCATGCCGAAAATGGGTGTGCAAAGGCGTCGCTTGCGAAACCGAAGGCCCACCATCCAACGTAAGCGCGACGCCGTCCCCCTCCTCCCGCTGGTGATCTGATCTGGTTATTCTCCGCGCACATTCGCGTTGGAGGCTTGGGCTTGGGACGAGACGGCGAAGTGGGCGTCTGTCGCGTTGCCCTTTAATCGGGTCATCCTCAATATGTGTGGTGGAGCGGAAGCATTCGAGCCCTGAGCAAGTTCGGGCCGGCCCGACCGTACATCGCACGCTTCAAGGTCTTCAGTCGGTTGATCTGGCTTTCGGCTTGACCATTGCTCCAATGCATTTCGATCACCGCGCCTTGCACCGAAGGCCACAGTGCGGACATTCCTGTCATTCGTTACGTGCGCCTATCCCCTCACTCTGCCATGAACGCCTGCATGTCGGCCACGAACTTCAGCGGGTTTTTCAGCATGAGGAAGTGGTCGCCCTCGTCTTCGCTGGTGTAGCTGAACAGGCGGCCGTTCGGAACGGTATGGGCCGTCCTTGACGAGGCGCTCCTCGGTGCACGCGCGAAATCCGTCTGTTCGGTCTCGGTCGGTTTGGGCTCACTGCGGTCGTAGGCACCCCTAGACTGGGCAAGGCGCACCCTACGGCTTACGGCGGTGATGCAGGAGGCCGCGATACCCGCCGACGATCAGCGCGGAGGCATTGCGGGCGAGCGCGATGACGGCAGCCCGCAGCGGGGATGTCTTCCATGGTTCACTCAAGACGCGCTGTTCCCCGTAGAGCGCGATGCCGATCTCTCGGTAGCTCGCACCCGACGCGCGACCGTCAGCTGCCTGCATCATCTGTCGGAAGCGCTGGCGCTGATAAGGGGTCATGCGGGTATCGCGCGGGACCGGGCGCGTTTTGAGCACCTGCCAAAACCGCTGGATCGCTTCGATCCGGCCCGGCAGGTCGTCATCGACGGGCAGAACGATGGCCATGGACCCGGTGTCCATGCGCCCCGCCATGTTCAGAAAGGGAACCGGATCATCCGTGCCCAAGGCGCCGTAGCTTCCCTCCTCTGCTTCCGCCTGCGACGGCAGATCAAGCGGGATGTGCCGCGGCAAGGGCGGCCAGAAACCGGGGACCTCTCCGACAAGCACGGTGCCCGGATTGGCGTGAGGTGACCAGATCACCGGCTGGTCGAGAATGGAGAGCCTCGGGTCGGCCGGAAAATCGCAGGCCCCAGCGATGCTGGGCTTCCTCCTCGAACGGGGCACGCACGGCCTTTTGCGTCACGATGTCCGCGAAGCTCGCCTGATAGTCGAGATCGCGGCGCAGGCATTCCCAGGCGATGCCTTCAACCGAAAGCTCATCGTAGAAGTCATAGGAGTCCTGGTTTCGCCAGTTCGATGTATCCGGCCCCATCTCTCAACCCTCGACAGAGTCAACACACGCATGGGATGAAAAGATTCCAGCGCAGGGAAGCTGGGAAAAGGCTCAGAGGGATGCAGCAGATGATGCCGCTGCAGCATCACCTCGCGCAGGGGCTCACGAAATGCCGGAACGCGGACCCAGCAGCTTCCGATAGCCACTTTGCGTCATCCAGCGCGCCCGCGCCAGATGGCTGTCATGGACCCGCCGCGCGCGGTCGGGTTCACGGACAGGGTCGATCCCGAACAGGACCTCGACGGCCTCGGTCCAGTCCGCGCCATCTTCTGTCGCATCGAGAAGACGCATGTAGAGCTTGATGTGCCTGCGGTCGTAATCGGTGATGTCCGCGCTGGTGGGGGCAAGCTCGTCGAAGGCCGGGGTCGTGGGCTTCATGGCGCGGTCCCCGGGAGCATCGGCATAGTCAGCCTTCTGTCACACCGCCCGGTCGCGTCAGTGGGTCTTCTCGTCTCGGCCATGCTCCAGCATCACTCCCTGCCCGCGCTTGTCAGACAGGATGACGATCCCTGCGGCCTCGAGTGCCCGGCGAACCTGATCCCGTGTCGATTCATACACCTCAAGCCGGTTCTCGGACTCAAGGCGTTTCAGGGCAGTCAGGGATATTCGGGCCTTGTCAGCGAGCGTCTCCTGCGTCCAACCCAGCAACGCGCGTGCGGCCCGCGACTGTCGAGCGGTGATCATGCATGATCACCTCCCATCGCGACCGGCGCGCATTCCAGAACTACGACTATTTTAGTCGCTCTAGTCCAATCCGCCACTGGAAACTGCGGTTTCGCCGTCCGGCCTATGCCGTTGTGAATTCCCGCGATTCGCCGCCAGCGCCGGCTCCATCTGCGGCGTCGCCCGGCCGCGCCGGTCCCTGCAGGTCACGCTGTGGCCCCGGCGCGGTCGCGGTGGGCATCGCCGTTCGGGGCAGGCATGGAAAAGACCCCGGTCTTGCGACCGGGGCCTTGTGGTCCGCGTCAGTCGGCGCGGCGGCCGTTGGGGCGGGACCAGATCAGCGAGAAGCCCTCGCCGTCCTCGTCGTCGAAGAGGTTGGCGTAGATCGGGGCGGTGAAGCTCGGATCGTCGAGCTTGAGACCCAGATAGTCGCGGCCCTCGTTCGAGCGCTTGGACCAGGCGGCGCCGATCTCGGCGCGGCCGACCAGAACCCGGTGGCTGGGGGCGTTCTCGCCGGTGGCGCGCTGGTCGGGGACGATGCGCACGCCTTTGGCCTGGACGCTGAGGGTGACGATGTCGCCGGTGAATTCGTTCGTGCCGGTCTTCTTGAAGGTGCCGATGGTCGCCATGGTAAGTCTCCGTTTTCCGTTTCCGAGCCCGCACCATTGCGGCCTCGATGGCGATCGACAGGACGGAGACGACCGCTGGCGCACCCCCGCCCGGCGGGGGCCTGACAGCACAGGAGGAACTTTCTTGGTCCCGCGAGGAATGGCGGCCTTCAGGCCGGCAGGGGAAGAAAGTTGTGACGACGCTGTTGCGCCGAAGCGGTCGAGGCGAAGCCGGTCTTCGGCCAGATCAGGCCATTGAAGAGGCCGTATGGAGCGGTCTGGACACGGGGAGCAGACGGAGACACTGGCGACAGGCCCCCGCCAAGACAGACAGGACGGGGCCACACCGGCGATCCGCCTCCCCCTTCCAGGCCTTGCGCATTGTCCAACCCGAACCATGCCACCGGCAGCGCCCCCCCCTGACGGGATCGATGACGGCCCGCCGATACGGCCTTGCCCGTCCCGCGCTCTGGACGGGACAAGAACAGGGCCTAGCGACGATCCGAAGCTACGCACCAGAGCCAGCCCCGCAATCCGTCGAGACAGGCAGGCAGGGCCTCGTTGCTTTGGTCACCCCACCTGCCTGCCCGGCCTTCAGCTTCGGACCAGGCTCCCGCCCGCATCGCCGGTGGCCGCCATGCCTGCGACCCGCAGAAAGGCCGTGATGCCCACCGCGACCGCGCCGATGATCGCAAAGACGACCTGCCAGGCGTCCGACGGCATCAGGAGCCGGGTGATCCCCAAGGCAGCGTGAAACCCCGCCACGCCAGCGGGGGCGACAAAGGCCAGCGCGATGAGGAACCGCGCCCAGAGCGGACGGACGACCAGTAGGAGGCCCTGACCAAGGGCCAGCACGAGCCCGGCGCCTGCAATGCCGATAACGGTCGCGCCCAGCCATCCGGCACTGGTCCCATAGGCCCAGGTGCCGAGGGTGACGCCTGCAAAGAACGGCAGCGCGAAGACGGCGAGATTGAACAGCAGCCAGCACATCGTGCCGATGGCCGCGAGAGAGACGAGGATTCCGAGAAAGATCATAGTGGTGGCTCCGCACAAAAGGTTGGACGGTCGCGCCTCCACCACCACCACGGCGCGACACGCAGGATAGCATTGATCAGGTGTGCCTGCGAGCCTCAGGTTACCTGCATAGGCGGCAGCCGCGCCATGCAGCGGTGCCATCCGAGCTGATCACCTCAACCTTTGCCAGTAGCCAAATACCGGGGTTTCAGTCCGGCAGGCCCGAGGATCGGAGAGAGCACCCCACCGACGCGGGTCAATCGAACCGCACCGTCGGACGTCAAGGCGTTGGCAGCGCTTACGCGCTGCCCGCCCCGATGCGGATGACCGGGATACCCATCTTGCGGGCTTTATCGGCCAGGTTGTCCTGGATGCCGGTGCCCGGGAAGACGATGACGCCGATCGGCAGGGTCGCGAGCATCTGGTCGTTGCGCTTGAAGGGCGCGGCCTTGGCGTGTTTCGTCCAGTCGGGCTTGAAGGCGACCTGCGGGACCTTGCGGTTGCTGGCCCAGGTGGCGGCGATCCGTTCGGCGCCTTTCGGCGATCCCCCATGCAGGAGGACCATGTCCGGGTGCTTGGCATGGACCTGGTCGAGCTTGTCCCAGATCAGGCGATGGTCGGTGGTCTCGCCGCCCGAGAAGGCGATCTTCGGCCCTGTGGGCAGCAGCACCTCGGCATCGGCCCGGCGTTTGGCAGCCAGGAAATCGCGGCTGTCGATCATGGCAGCCGTCATCTGGCGGTGGTTGACGCGCGAACCGGTGCGCGGCGACCAGGGGGTGCCCAGCGTCCGCAGGTAGATGTCTGCGGCGGTCTCGCAGAAGAGCTCGAGACTGTCGCGGCGATCGAGCAGGCTCTGCCCGATGGCGATCAGCGTCTCGAGCTGCACGGATTTGACCTCGGAGCCATCCTGTTCGCGCTGCAGCCGCTTCTGGGCCTGCTCATTGTCGTCGAGCTTACCCTCGATCCGCAGGACCGCGCGGTGGAAGGTGTTGACGGTCGACCAGAGGATCTCGTCGAGGTCGAAGTCGAGTCTGGTGTCGGCCATGGTGGAGATGAGGGCGTCGAAGATGTCGGCGACCGCGGTGCGGATGACGTCATCCTCGGGCGTGATCCGGGGGTCGGCCTCGTCCTCGGCGGGACGGTAGCCATAGAGTTCAAGGGCTTCGATGACATGGCCGGTAGGTGAGGTGCTGTGATCGGCGTCGAAATCTTCATGGGCGTACATGGGAGGCGTCCTTCGGCTGGACCGCGACCGTCGCGGCCTTCGTGGCGACGAAAGCCCACAGGCGGACCGGTCAGGCAGCCCGAGCCCTTTGCGAGGGCCTTGATGGCCAAGCCCGGCTGATTTGGATCGCGCTGTAAAGGCGGGCCTTCCGGGGTCCCCGCGCGACCTGTCGCGTGGGGTGGATGCCCGCCGACGGAAATCAGTCGGGCGCCGCCATTGCCGGGCCGGACCGCTTGTGGGCCGCTCGCCCTCTCGAAGGCCGAGGCGCGGTCCTCCTGCCCTATGACGCTGCACTCCCGCGCCCATGAACCCTTCGTCACAGGCCGATCACCTGCTCCGTCACGGCGCGTGCATCGGACCCATGAACCGGCTCACGTCCTCCGGGGCGAGCTGTGGCCGGACCCAGGCCCGAAGCGCATCCCGCCCGCGTACAACGAGATCGTCGTTGAAATCCCCCAGCATCGGCGAGAGTGCCAGTGCCTCGACCCCGGCCTCGCTGACCCGGGCGACCAGCGCCTCCCGCGCGATCCGTCCTGCCGGATCGTTGTCGCAGACGATATAGAGCCTGCGCAGCTGCGCAGGGAACAGGATGGCTGCCAGGTGACCCGCAGACAGGGCGGCGACCATCGGCAGTGAGGGCAAGACCTGGCGCAGCGACAGGATCGTCTCGATGCCCTCGCCCGCGGCCAGGACATCCTGCGCGCGGCTGAACCGGACGCCGTGCCCGAGCAGCGTGCCCATCGCCTTTCGCGGCGGATCGAGAGGTGCCTTCTGTCTGCCATCCCGTGCAAGCCAGGTGCGATGCGCGCCGGTGACCGTCCCCTCGTGGTCGGTGACGGCGGCAATCAGCGCGGGCCAGGTCTCGGTCGGACCCCCGCTGTCGGGCCGCCAGTAGCAGTCCGGCAGAAAGCGCAACGGGTCGGCGTCCAGCGGATCCGCGATGCCACGCTCGCGCAGATAGGTTTCGGCGAGGCTGCCCCCGATTGGCCGGGCCATGCGCCAGAGCCGTTGCGCCGCGCCTGTCGAGCCGGATGGTCCTGCGGCGTGCGGCGAACGGTTGCCCGGTGCGGCTGGCACCTCCTGCGGCAGGCTGAGAAACCGGCGCGCTTCCTCAGCGATCTCGGCGAACGCTACCAGCCCGAGGCTTTCGCGGATGACGTCCAAAAGGTCGCCATGTTCGGAACTGGCCGCATCGACCCATTTCCCAGCGGCCCCCTTGCCCGATGCGCGGCCGGTCAGCCGGACGAACATCGACCGACCCGGCGTGTTGCGCACATCGCCGACCAGCCAGTAGTTGCCCTGCTTGCGCCCGTTCGACAGGTAATGACGACAGACCGCCTCGGCCTGTCGGCCAAGACGCTCCGCCAGATCGGAGGCGGTGAGCCGGGTCATCAGACCGCCTCCCGCGCGCCGATCCGCTCGATCGGGAACCGCGCGAAAAGCTTGCCGAGGACCTCGACGCCGGTGGCGTCGACCGGCACGAAGAAGCGCAGCTTCCAGGCGATGATCTCGGTGAAGAGACCATAGGTCCGCAGCCGCTCTCGCATCGCCTCGGTGAAGCCCATCAGCTCGATGCGCTGCACGCCCATGACGCGCGCGCGGCGGAGTTGCAGCCCCTCGACGAGATCAAGGATGGTGCGCCCCTCCATCAGGGCGGCATGGGCGGCCTCCGGGGTCAGGCTCGCCACCGTCCCGGTGACCGAGGCCGTCGCGGCCCAGGCGGGCGAGACGCGGCGGCCGATGATCCGTTCGCCATCGTCGGCCTGCAGGCGATAGACGCGGGTCGAGTCCGGTGGCAGGCGCTTCCAGATCGGCAGCAGAAGCCCCGTCACCATATGGAGCGTGCTTTCGGTGAACTCCGGCACGCCCGCAATTTCCGCATCCCAGGCCGCGCCAAAGCGGGCGACATCGGCTTCGACCCAATGGGTCTCGCCCATCAGGCGCAAGGGCACGGCCTGCGCCTCCATGGGCCGGATCAACCGCACTCGGCGCTCGATCTCGCCATCATCGAGCATGATGCTGGTGGTGGGGATCTGCACGGCGGCCCGGCCCGAGCGTTCGTTGATAAGAAGCTTCGCGCGGGGATCGGAGAGTTCGGCCAGCGCCGCCTCGCGGGTAACAGGCTTGTTCCCCCTGCGTTCCGCGATGGTCAGAAACCGGGTTTCGGCACCGGTGCCGGGATGGGTGTGGATCACCTGGCGGTCGATGACCCGGAAGCTTTCCGCGCGGAGGGTCTCGAGCCCCATGTCGTAGTTGCCCGAGGCCATGGCCCCGGCAATCCGTGCCTCGAGGAGCTGCTCGAAGGCGGCGAAGAGAATGCCCTGCAACGCGATGGGGAGAGCCAGGAGGCGGTTGAGGAAGGTGGTGATCGGCGGCAGATCGTCCTTGAGGCCTGTCGCATCCATCAGCTTCAGCCCGGTCGCGGCCTCAAAAGCCTCGAGCGTGCAGCCCTCCACCTTGCCGCGCGCGATCAGCTGGTAGAGCTGGCGCAGCGCATCGCGGGCATAGGTGGATTCCAGATTGTCCTCGGGCCGGAACAGGCCCTGTCCGCCGGTCTGGCGCTGACCGCGGGTGATCGCGCCCAGCGTGTCGAGGCGGCGGGCGATGGTCGAGAGGAAGCGTTTCTCGGCCTTCACATCGGTCGCGATGGGCCGGAAGAGCGGCGGCTGCGCCTGATTGGTCCGGTTCGTACGGCCAAGACCCTGGATCGCCGCGTCGGCCTTCCAGCCCGGTTCCAGCAGATAATGGACCCGAAGCCGCTGGTTCCTTGCGCCAAGATCGGCGTGGTAGCTCCGCCCGGTGCCGCCCGCATCGCTGAAGACGAGGATCCGCTTGCGGTCGTCCATGAAGGCGGAAGTCTCGGCAAGGTTCGCCGAGGCAGCGCGGTTTTCGACGGCAAGACGTGCCTCGCGCCCCTCGCCCTTGCGAATGATCCGGCGCGACCGGCCTGTCACCTCGGCGACCTGATCCGTCCCGAAATGCTGGACGATCTGGTCGAGCGCGCCGGGCACCGCCGGAAGACCGGCAAGGTGCTCGATCAGGGCCTCGCGCCGGGCGACGGCCTCGCGGCATTCCACGGGCTGACCATCCCGGAAGACGGGGCGCGACGAGAGGTTGCCCTCCCCATCGGTGAATGGTTCATGCAGCTGAACCGGGAAGGAATGCTGCAGGTAGGACAGGACGTACTCGCGGGGCGACAGGTCCGTATTCAGGTCGTTCCAGTCCTCGGTCGGGATCTCCGCCAGCCGCCGTTCCATCAGCGCCTCGCCGGTGGAGACGATCTGGACGACGCTGGCATGGCCCGCCGCAAGGTCCCCTTGGATCGCCCGCAAGAGCGTCGGGGTCTTCATCGAGGTCAGCAAATGGCCGAAGAAGCGCTGCTTGGTGCTCTCGAAGGCCGAGCGGGCGGCGGATTTCGCCTGTCGGTTCAGCGTGCCCTCGCGGCCGGTGATGTTGGCCGCCTCCATCGCCGCGTCGAGGTTGTTGTGGATGACGGCGAAAGCACCGGCATAGGCATCATAGATGCGGCGCTGCTCCGGGCTGAGGTGGTGTTCCAGAAGGTCGTATTCCACGCCCTCGTAGGACAGGGACCGCGCGGTATAGAGGCCGAGCGCCCGCAGGTCGCGGGCCAGCACCTCCATGGCAGCCACGCCGCCCGCCTCGATCGCCGCCACGAATTCGGCGCGGGTGGCGAAGGGGAAATCCTCGCCGCCCCAGAGACCGAGGCGCTGCGCATAGGCGAGGTTGTGCACGGTCGTCGCCCCGGTGGCCGAGACATAGACGATACGTGCCTCGGGCAGCGCATGCTGAAGC
Source organism: Paracoccus binzhouensis (assembly GCF_016446475.1). GTDB lineage: Bacteria > Pseudomonadota > Alphaproteobacteria > Rhodobacterales > Rhodobacteraceae > Paracoccus > Paracoccus binzhouensis. The sequence continues at coordinate 80,877 of NZ_JAEHFP010000004.1, forward strand.
CGCAGCCCAGCCCGGCCCTGCTGTGAGGCGGCGACATCGCCGCGTTCGCCCTTCCCGCCCCCGGCATTCTGCATGGCATGGCTCTCGTCGAAGATGATGACCCCGTCGAAGTCGCGGCCCAACCAATCGACGATCTGGCGCACCCGTGAAACCTTCTCGCCACGGTCGTCGGAGCGCAGCGTGGCATAGGTGGTGAACAGGATGCCTTCGGCCAGTGTGATCGGCTTGCCCTGCGCAAAGCGCGCAAGCGGCGTGATCAGGAGGCGTTCCTGCCCGAGCGCCTGCCAGTCGCGCTGCGCATCCTCGATCAGCTTGTCGGATTTGCTGATCCAGAGGGCCTTGCGCCGCCCGCGGAGCCAGTTGTCGAGGAGGATGCCGGCCGATTGCCGCCCCTTCCCCGCCCCGGTGCCGTCACCCAGCATGAATCCGCGCCGGAAGCGTACGGCCCCCTCGGCATCATCGGGGGCCGCGCTCACCGTGTCGAAGGTGGCGTCGACCGTCCAGGACCCGGCCAGATGACCCGCATGCGCCTCGCCCGCATAGATCACGGTCTCGAGCTGGGCCTCGGACAGGCGGGCGCGGATGTCGGAGGGCAGCAACGGCCGATAGGTCGGGCGCGGCGGCGCGACCGAGGCCATGGCGGCGGATTGCACCAGCCGGGTCGGATGCGGTTCCGCGCCGGGGATCCGGATCGCTTGCAGCGCATAGGGCTCGTAGATGGCATCGGACAGGCGTCCGCCTTCGGGCGGCGTCCAGTCGATGGCCTCGTAGGCCAGTTCGACAGCTTCGGGGTCCCTGCCTTGCGTCGGCACGGGATGTGCCGGGCGGATTGGCCGACCGGGCACCCCGCGGACTGGCAGCGACAAGCGGCGGCAGCCTGGAGCGGTCGCCTGCGGCAGGGACACCGGCAAACGCTCGGGCACGTGCGCCGCGATCCAATGGAGAAGCGTTCCCACATCCGGTGCAGTGCCCGGCGAGGCCGGAAAAGCGGCGGGATCCTCGGCGGGCTGCTTGTCGATCACGGTCAGCCGTGTCTCGATCGTCGTGCCATGCCGCGCATAGACTGACCCGTCGATCGCGGCGGAGAAGACCACCCGACCGTTCGCATGCAGCCGGATAAAGGCGTCACGCCAGGCCGGAGCCTCGGGCCCGAAACCCGCCCCCGTGATGGCGACCAGCCGCCCGCCGAGCGCAAGACGCGCCAGCGCCGAGGCGATGTGCCGGAAGGCGGCCTCCGTGTTGCGCCCGGCGACATGGGCCAGGGCCGAGAACGGCGGGTTCATCACGACGACGGAGGGCACGAGCCTCGCATCCAGATGATCATCGATCTGTGCGGCATCGACCCGCGACAGGTTCGCGGCCGGAAAGAGGGCGGAAAGGAGATCGGCGCGCGTCGCCGCGAGTTCGTTGAGAATCAGCCCGCCGCCCAGCGTTTCCGCGAGAATGGCCATCAGACCGGTGCCGGCCGAAGGTTCGAGCACGATATCCTTAGGGGTGATCCGAGCCGCAGACAGGGCCGCAAGGCCGAGCGGGAGCGGTGTGCTGAACTGCTGAAAACTCTGGCTATCCTCCGAGCGGCGGGTCTGGGTCGGCATCAGGGCCGCGATCTTCGTGAGCTGCGCAAGACGGGCCTCCATGCTGGCGGCTTTGCGGAACAGCGCAGGGCCATACTTGCGCAGGAAGAGGACCGTGGCGACCTCGCAGGCCTCATAGGCGGATTTCCAGTCCCAGCCGCCGACAGCGTCCGAGGCGCCGAAGGCGGTTTCCATGGCCGCGCGCAGGATCGCAGCATCGATGCGCGCGCCGCGCTCGAGATGGGGAAGCAGAAGCCGGGCCGCGGCCAGGATGGCCGTGGCAGGCGAAATCGATGCGGCCGGTCCGGCCGCGGGGGAAAGGCTGTGCATGTCGGATGACCTCGGGAGAGACGGATGGGCAAGGTTCCGGACGGCGCTCTCTCCCCCGCCCGGACCCGCCCTGTCGCGGCCCCCCCCTGCCTCTCGCACGCGCCGCAAAAAGGAAGCGCCCCGACCTCGCGGTGGGGCGCTTCAGGTCACCCGAAGCGGCGACCGGCTTCGGTGAAGGTGTAATCGTTCGCGCGTAGGCTCTCGTCGACCGCCTCGTCGGAGGTGAGATACTCGTATTCCCGCTCGAGCTGCCGATAGAGCCAACGGGCGAGGTCCCGCAGCGCCTCCGTGACGATGTCCTCGGCATCGGGGGTCATGTCCTGCCCGACCGGGCTGTCGCGCTCGACGGCGATGTGCATGCTGTATTCGTGCGAGTAATGCCCGTGATGAGTGATCTCGGCGCGCAGCTGGAAGAAGTTGCGCCTCTGGATGGCCTGCAGCCGGTCCGCGATCCCGTGCAGCACGGCGTCCTGAGGGGCATAGGCTCGAAGACGGGCCGCTGCCCCACTGGCGTGTCGCCAGACCCCCTCGTAGCAGGCGCCGTCGCCTTGCGACCAGAAGCCCCGGAACCAGATGCAGGGGTCCTGCCGCGTACCGCCGCCCATCAGACGGGCGGTCCGGGTCCGGAAGCGGATGCCGAGGATTTCGGCGATGCTCTGGAAATCCTCGTAGACGGCATCGTACCAGTCGTAGTCGAAGCCGCCGTCGCGATACCAGGCGCGGGCCTTTTCCTTCGCCGCCTCGGACAGCTCATCGAGGCGGTAGACCGTGGTTTCGATCACTTCAGGCATGGCTCGCACCCTCCGTCAGCAGGGCCGACAGCCAGCCATCGGTTGAGATCCAGTCGACCGTCTCGCCGGTCGCGAGGTCGAGCACATGCGCCCCGCCGCCGAACCCGTCGATCCTGGGCCTCGAGCAGGTCGAGGCGTATTGCAGGCCCCATCGGCCCGTCAGGCCAAAGGCGGCGGCGCAGCGTCTGACGAACTCAAGGACATGGGCGGGATCGCCGGTGCCCTCGTCGCGCATCCAGAGCACCGTGCCGCCGTGCTCGGGCTGAATGGACAGCACGAACCCGTCCGAGGGAGGGTCCTCCGTGGCGTTCTGTTGGGACAAGGCGGTATAAAGCTCGAGCGCGCGGGCGGCATTCTCGGGCGTACCCACGTCAAGCAGGCAGGAAAACTGCGTGTAGTAATCAGCCATGACAGCCTCCGGACAGGCGAAGGCCCGGTGCGCGACCGGGCCGGTTTCGGGAAAAAGACGAGGAAATCAGGCGGCCTGCGGCAGCCTGAGCAGCGCCGCCACTTCGTCCCGCCAGAAGGGATCGACCAGCCGAGCTTCGAGGAGGCTGGCCCGGTCCCGCAGGGTCCTTGCGACATTGGGATCCCCGCGCCCTTCGGCGGCGAAGGCCTCGCCGCGTAGCCGGCTCGCCTCGGTCACGATCCGGCGCGCCTCGGCGTCCGAGGCGACGGGCGGCTGCCAGAGGATGACATCGGTGCGGATCGCTCCAGCGAGGACGAGGCCATGCACACGATCCTCGATGACCGCCAGACGCGGCTGAAAGTTGGAGAGAGCGACTGCGCCCGGATAGTCGCCCTTAGATACGAGCAGGGCAGAAAGACGCATGGCCTCTTCGGGACAGGTGACTTCGCCGAGGGCAAGACAGTGCTCCCGGGGCGCTTCGGCATTGTCAGGGCTGATGCAGCCGAGGCAGGAGATGCGCAGCGGCAACCTCCGCGCGCCCTGCAGCGCGGGCAGGAGGTCATGGGCCAGGATCTGGCCGATGGGGCGGAAACCGCCCTGTCGGGAAAGGGTCATCGGGAACACTCCGCGACGGGCGGCGGAGGCCTCTCCTCCACCTCGCACCCGTCACGGCCCAAAGGCCCGCCCTCTTCCTCTTTGCCGGGGGCTGCGGCCCCGGTCTGGCGCGTGCCGACGCGCTGCCATGGCAGCGGAAAAACCCGGAACCCGCATACGGGTCCGGGCCTTGCAGGCTTGAGGCGCTGCCGCGCCTCAGGCCCAGGGATCAAGCTCCAGTTTCACCATGCTCTCCTCGCCGTCGAATTCATCGGCGGGCATGGCGCCATGGGTGCCGTCACCGGCCTCGAAGACGACGATCGACACGAGCAATGTGGCGGCGAGGCTGGCGGCGAAGGCGATGGCATCTGCGTAGGACATGGGTTCCGGCTCCTGTCTTGGAGGCGGGAGACCATCCCCCGCGCGACAGGCGCCCGAGGTGTCTGACCGGTTCTGCACTCACCCTCGCGTGTTCAGGCACCTGAACGCCGAGGGCGGCACGTGCGCGTAAGCCGACCCCTCTGGGGTTGAATGCCCAAGAGACGGATCAGACCAAGGTCAGCGAATGGAAGCGGGGGATGGTCTTTGCCACGGACCCGCCGCCGGATACCCGTCGCAGATACCCTGCCGCGCCAGCCTTGACGCCTAGCAAGACGATTCAAGCAGAACCGTGGGCCGGTGATTTCGCACCCGAACCCTGCGCCAGAATGCGGGTCGAGAGGCCGGGTGAAACTGGCACTTGATCCACGCACTGGCATGCAGCCACGCCTTGCATCGACGGAAAGCGTCGCCCGGGCTTCAGTCCCAGAGCCCATCCGCGATCTCGCCCGCGACCATGGCACGCGCCCTCAGCATGACCTCGTCGCCGGACAGATCGGCATGGCCAAAGAACCGGGCCCTTGCGCCATGGAGCCGCCAGTCGGCGTAACGGCAGTACTCACGCGCTTCCAGCCGGAAGGCGCGCAGGTCTTCAGCCCAGTGGGGCTTCGGTTCCACGACGACGGTGATCCCGTCGCATGTCTCTTCCCAGGGAAGCGACCGCTCGGCCACCGGGTTAGTGCGGTCCTCGCGGAAGATCTCGTCGATATTGATGACAGGGCGCATGGGGTCTCCGCATGCAGGAAGGCCCGGCACATGGCCGGGCCTGAAAATGAAGATCGGACAAGATGGGGCGACCTGCGCCGCCCCAGAGTGATCACTCGGCAGCCACGGGGGGCTGCGTCTCATCCTCATCTTCGGCCGGTGAATCGTCCTCACCCGCGAGAAAGTCGGGCAGGTCTTCGCTCTCGGACCCAGACGCGGCGTCAACATCGGCGCCCGCATCCGGAAGCGCCTGGCGAAGCGGCTCCGGCAGCCAGCCGGTATCCGCCAGCAGGCGCTCGGCCTCCTTGGCCATCTCGCCCTTCTTGAGGTGACCGATCAGATCGGCCGCGCGGTCGCCGGCACCCTCCCGCACCGCCTCGATGATGCGCGGCTTGGTCACCCGGCCGAGGTAGTTCTCGACCGTCGGCCGCCAGCCTGCCGCGACCATGTCGAGGCCCGTCGCCTGCGCAAGACGATCAGCCTGCGCAAGGCGCTGTGCCAGCCCGTGCTGGCTCACCCCCATGCCGCCATAGGGGTTCGGCTTCTCGTAGAGCGCGTTGACGCCGAAGCTCACGCAATGCGCCAGAAGTTCCAGACGCGATACGTCGTCGAGGGCGTCGAGCCAGGCCCAGAGCGCCGCATCGTCGGTCGGCACCAGATCGCCCCAGCGTTCATGCCGCTCGGCGATCGAGAGGGCCGAGGCGCTGTCGCGCAGATCCTCGGCCTGCGCCGGGAAATGCACCTCGCGGACCTGCGCCTCGAGGCAGCCCCTTCCCGACTGCCGCAGGAAGCTGTCCGACACCAGCCGATGCAGAAGCGCGGTCAGGGCGACATGGGGGGATTTCGCCACGGCATCCCGCAAGGCCAGGGTACGATGGGCGGTCAGTTCCGTGACAAGGCGGTCCGGCAAGGGCCGGACCACGTCCGCCGCATCCTCTTCGTCGTCGCCCTCCACGGCCGCGCCGCCAATGGTGATGACAGCCCGCTGTGGCTGGGCCGGTTCAGCCCCTGCGGGCAGAGACCCATCTGCGCCATCGGCACCCTCACCCTCGGGTTCCGCGACCGCCTCGTCCTCGGGCCGGACATACCCCCGCTCGACCCGCAGCCGACCGTCGGAGTCGATGCTGACGAAGGCACCCGCCTTTGCCATCTGACCGGGGGCATAGACCATCGGGCGGCTGTCGAAGACCTCGAGCGCCGCCTCAATCTCGCCGAGCCGCTGGTCGATGTCATCAGGCAGCTCCTCCGCCTCGGCATACTCGGCTTCCAGCCGGTCGTATTCGTCGCGCAGCGCTTCGCGCGTCGCGCGCTCGTCGTCGGTCAGGTCGACGGTCGTGCCCGCCAGTTGCCGCAGCCCCTGCAGGTGGCCGTAGGGGAAGTTCACTCCGACCTCGATCCACTTCCAGCCCTCGGCTGCGATGGTCTCGGCCTCGGCCTTCAGCTTCTCGCCGACCAGACGATCGAGCAGGACCGGGTCCTGCAGCCAGCCGCCGTCGTCCTGCTGGAACAGGTCGCGCAGGACAGAGCCGCCCGCCGCTTCATAGGTGTCGATGCCGACGAACAACGCCCGCTTTTCCGAGGCGCGCACCGTGGTTTCGGTCAGAAGGCGGCGGATGTGATAGGGCTCCTTCTGCCAGCCGTTCCGGATCGCCTCCCAGACCTGTTCCTGCCGGGCGTGGTCTTCCGACACCGTGAAGGCCATCAGCTGCTCGAGCGTCATGCCATCCTCGGCATAGACCTCCAGAAGCGCGGGCGAAACCGACGCGAGGCGCAGGCGCTGCTTGACAACCTTGGCATCCACGAAGAAGGCCGCGGCGATCGCATCCTCCGTCATGCCCTTGTCGCGCATGGCCTGGAAGGCGCGGAACTGATCGAGCGGATGCAGCGGCGCGCGCTCGATGTTCTCGGCGAGCGACAGCTCGTCGATCAGAATGCCGGTCTGCGCCTCGGACAGGACGCAGGGCACGGGCGCGGTCTTGGCCAAGCGCTTCTGCTTCACCAGAAGCTCCAGCGCTCGGAAGCGGCGCCCGCCCGCAGGGACCTCGAAGAGGCCGGTTTCCTGACCATCGGCGTCAAGGAGAGGCCGGACGTGCAGGGACTGGATCAGCCCGCGCCGGGCGATCGACTCGGCCAGCTCCTCGACCGAGACCCCGGCCTTGACGCGCCGGACGTTCGCCTGGCTCAGCACCAGCTTGTTGAAGGGAATGTCGCGCGAGGACGACAGCGTGATCTTGTGAATGGCAGAGGCCATGGTCGCAACTCCATGACGGGCGCCGGGGAGCCTCTCTCTCCGGCCTCCAACCCGTCAGGAGACCCGCCCCCCACCTCTCCCTCTCGTTGCGGCATCTGCAATGTCGTATGTGTTGGGACAGCCGTCAGACAAGTTCAACACAGGTCATTGCTACAAGAATACAAAGGAGGTCTTTTCCCAAGTCGTAAGCGGACGCAATTATAGCCCTGAAAAGCACGATTGCCTGCATCAAGACACATGCTTTGCAGCGTGTGTCCTGGACGCCCAGATGCTTTCCCAATCAAGAACCGCCCAAGCTGCCCAGTACATGTATTGCTTCGTCGCGATCCCCAGCCGGATCATAATCTGTACACCCGATCGCACTGGATGACATCCAGACCTTGCGGTCTTTGGCCATGCAATAGGCGTCGTGTTTGTTCACTTGCCCACCGTTGTTCCGGCAAACCAAACAAGACCTGATAGTGCGACCATGCTCAAAGGCTTGCTGGACCAGGAAAGCACCCAGATGATCCCGAACCATTTTCCACGACCTTGTCGGATACCCAAGCCTAATATCAACAATAGCATGGGCTATGAGGTGCGGATCGGAGAGGATCTGCTCCTCGTCCCGTGTTCCGACCCCCAATTCCGAATACCAGGCTTTCCCGCTTTTATAGAGCAGAAGCGCAAGTCCATTCGCCGAGCAGGGAATCGTGCACAGATGCGGCGCTGTATCTGGGCTTGGAAGATTGTGGCACCGAGTATGTCGAAGAGCAGCATCGATGCCATCCCGCAAGCGGTTGGCCGCATCCTCGTTTTGAATGTCAATTTCGATGATCGGAAGGCCGCTTGATATTTTGGTCTCATCGCAGGGATGGGTCACTGCGATCTCAAGGAGCATGCGAGCGTCGGACTTGCTTGAGGACAGCAGGATGTCGGCTATGAAGCCATCCACCCCCGCCTCCACCGCGACCTGATCAAACATCGTCGTAAGGTCCGTCCGATAGGGCGCGCTTTTCGCCGTGCATGACAATACAAATGCTTCCTCATAGTAGGAACAGACGACCGGATGGTCCCGAGTTAACCAGTATGGCTGACCAGTCCGAATGGCCTCGCTCAGGACAGAAAAAAGCGTCATCTTGGCAAGCTGATGCAGGTAAGTCTCGTTGTGGCAGTCAGCCGGACGGCCCGCTTTATGCTTGAAATGGTGCTTCCGTGTGCGACCTAGGGCAGGTACCATCAGATGGCCACAGGCTAGGCAGGTATAGGGTCCTTGTGCATAGCGGTCATCCGAGTTGACCTCACATATTTCAATCAGATCACCTTCGCCCGTCCGTACAAAGCGGCTGGCGTCAGGTCCGTGAGATCCTGACGGAGGGCGCTCACGCTCCCAGCTTGGGGCTCCGATGTCAACGTAACCGCGGCTGTCCATCTGTCGCTCCTGAATCGGTTCCGGCGTCTAACATTGACAGCTCCGCAGCGGAGCGAAACAGGAATTTGCCCACGTGTTCGACCCTTGATCGGTATCACGGTTTTCTTGCGCTGTTGCGACCGACATGGCACATGGTTGGGATGACAATCCTCGCGTCCATGAACTCGGTAGTTTGAGGAAAGACTGCGCAGATTAAGTTGACCGAGGGGGAGTATGTTTCATCTCACAATGCGGGTCGCCTGGCATGGTTCGCGCTGGAATGGGCGGGTGTGCCCGGCTCCTTCGTCCAACGCGTTCTGTGTGGCGCTCGATCGTATCCGGGAAGAGAAGGACGACGTTGCGGAAGATGCCCTCGCTGGCAGGGCGTGGCATGAACTGACTCAGGGCGAGCTGCCGCCCTGCAAAGCTGAATCCGGCGCATTCATGAACGAGACGGAGTGGACACGTCGGTTCAATCACCCCTATGCGACCATCAAGAAGGCGGCGGCGACACACGGACACTTGGAGCCAACAGATGTGAAGGTGCCGCCCTTCGCAACATTCGCGGTCCCGTTCGGCTGGATGTTGCGGAGTGAGCAAGCCGCCATCGACGCAAAGCTGCCTAGCCCGTTGCCATCTGACGAGGAGTCGCCGTTCGCGAGCCCCTGGGTGTTTGGCCGCGCCCGACAGACGGCGATAGTTGACCATGTATTCAATCACCTTACCCCCGAGCGCTCGCTCGTCTTCTTTTATTGTAAGGAGGGCCAGCCACTCGGCGACGCAGTGCCACGTCTGGTTGTCGGTGTCGGTCGCATCCAATCTATCGCCCCGGTGAAGTACTACGACGCCCCTGCGGGCAAGAGCGCTTATCCGATGTGGGATCGTCTTCTCCGACACTCGATCCGGCCGGACGGCTTCGACGGGTTCCTGCTGCCATATCACGACTATCTCGAGCCAACCGGCGACACGGCCGAGGACGCCCGTCGAGCTGAGCTTCTTGCAGAGATCGCCGTCCCAGCCGATCCGGCCCACATGCGGGTTTTTTCTTATGCCGCAGAGTTGGCTCCTGCGGATATTGCGCTTTCAACGCTGATCCGATGCCTAGAGTCAGTGCGGAAGATCCGCTCCCATGGGATCGTTGCGGGACCATGGGAGCGTCGTGAGGAATGGCTCAACACGCAGATTGGCCTAGCTTGGAAGGATCGGGGCGCGTTCCCAGGGCTCGGTTCGGCCCTGGAGGCGTTGGGCATGCGACTGGGCACGGCGCTCACACTCGAACTGCTCGCGTCGGGCGCGGTCGGGAGGGATGAGGACCCCTGGCCTCACATTGATGCTTTGCTGCGTGGCCAGACGAGGCCGCCGCAGCCCACCTATGACGCTGATCTCAAGGCGGTACGCGACACCTGGCTCAACTTGGCGGACGAGCGTCGAGCGCTCCTGAAGCTGCTCTCGCGTTTCGCGCTCACCCCGGCCCAAGCGAGCCGCTGGTTTGATCCCACCAAGCGCGCAGCGGCCTGCACGGCTCTCACTACCGACGCCGAAATCATCGAAAACCCCTATCGGATCAGCGAGGTCGACCTCGGCGACGCGAAAGAGTCGGCGGTCTCGGTTGGAACGATCGACCGCGGCCTCCTGCCGGACGCGACCATCGCCGCCTTACACCCGGTGCCCAGTCCATCACTTGTTCAGTCCGCAGCGGACCCGCGCCGCCTACGTGCTGCGCTTGTTAGTGTGCTGCGCCGCGCGTCGGAAAACGGTGACTCGTTACTCAGCGTGACCGAAGCTGTGGAAAAAGTGGCCGCGCTCCAGCTAGCCCATCCCTGTCTGATCGGGGTTGATTGGCCAGCCACTAACGCGGCGGCACTTACTGGTGTTGTCGAACTCATCGACCTGCCCGCGCCGCAGGGTCAGCACACCGGGATCTCCGCGCTGCAACTCACCGAACTGAAGTTGCGTGAGGAACGGCTTCGGAGCGTCCTGTCGAAACGGGCAGGCAAGGCGGCCCCTGAGGTCTCTTCCGATTGGAAGAAGCTTCTGGTGGAAGCGATCGAGGCGGCAGGGGGGGCGTATGATCCAAACAACGCCCGTCACGTCCTCGCCATCGACGAACAGGCTGCCGCACTCGCGCGTGTGACCTCCCGGCGCCTGACTGCGCTTGTTGGGCGCGCCGGCACCGGCAAGACGTCGGTGATGGGAGCGCTCTTGCTGAACTCGGCGCTCGCTCGCGACGGCATCCTGCTGCTTGCACCAACAGGCAAGGCGCGGGTCCGGCTAGGGAAGGCCGCCAATGCCGAGGCGATGACGGTTGCTCAGTTCTTGAATGAACTCGGAAGATACGACGGCGTCCGTCAGCGTCCACGGTTCCAAGGTAGGGAGAAGTACCGCAAAGAGAAGACAGTCGTCATTGACGAATGTTCGATGCTCACAATGGATGACCTTGCGGCGGTGCTCGAAGCGCTCGACCTCGCACATGTTCAACGACTGATCTTGGTCGGCGACCCGAACCAGCTGCCGCCCATCGGTGTCGGACGTCCATTTGCCGACCTCACGTCATATCTACAGACTACGGAGGCGCAGAGCGACGCCGGCCTGCCGCTCGATGAGGCGCTGGCAAGGCTGTCGGTCGAGGTCCGCGCTGTTGCAGGCGCAGAACAAGCGTCGGACACGCTCCGGCTCGCATCCTGGTTTACAAGGGAGACTCAACCCGTCGATGCCGATCGAGTGCTCAGCGATTTGGAAACGGGGCGGCCCTTCAACGACCTCGACCTCTTTTTCTGGACAACGCCCGACGAGTTGCGGAGCCGTCTTAGCGAAGCATTTCAGAAGCATCTTGGACTTACGCAAGCGGGTGATGTTTCCGGTTTCAATGCCTCGCTCGGCATCGACGAGCGCGGCTGGGTCTCTTTCGACCTGCCCGGCGGCTCCGAACATTGGCAGATCCTCTCACCGGTCCGCATGCATCCACATGGGGTGCGCGACCTCAACCGCTGGACCCAACGTCGCTATCGTGCGCGCGAGCTGAAGGCGGCGACTGACCCATGGGTGGTAAGCCTCGGTGATGAGAACATCGTCATTCGTGACAAGGTTATCCAGGCTTCGAACCAATGGCGTAATGCCTTTGACGGGCAGCAGTCGGGTGACCATTATGTCGCCAATGGGGAGGTCGGGCTCGTCGGCAGCGGAAAGTCCCCTTGGCTGAACGTGATCTTTGCAGGCCGTCCCAACCTTCGGTTTGGCTACAGCGGCCGCGACTTTCCGGGCGGATCAGGGCCGCTGGAGCTCGCCTACGCAATCACTGTACACAAATCGCAGGGCAGCGAGTTCCAGAAGGTGTTCGTCGTGCTGCCCAAGAACTGCCGGCCGCTTTCGCGCGAGTTGCTCTACACGGCACTCACCCGTTCGCGCCGCCAGCTCGTCTTGCTCATCGAGGGCGATAATCCTTCGGTCCTCTTCGACTACACTCGTCCTGAGAGGTCGGAGACCGCGCGACGAAACACAAACTTGTTCCAGGGCGTCCTCCGACGAGTCGAGTCCGAGGTTCCATATGCCGAGAACCTGATACATCGAACCGAGAAGGGTCACTTGGTTCGGAGCAAATCGGAGCTTGTGATCGCCAATATGCTGTTTCAATCCGGCGTCGAGTACGAATACGAGCGCGTGCTCGACGGAGAGGTCGAGCCTGGCCGTCTTCGCCCGGATTTCTCATTCGTCACGGCTGACGGCGATCTGATCCTTTGGGAGCACCTCGGCATGATGGCTCGCGAGGACTACCGAAAGGGTTGGCAATGGAAGAAGGCGTGGTACGAAGCCAACGGCTTCAGCTTGGGTCGAACGCTCTTCACGTCGCAAGACGATGATCGCGGCGGGTTGGATTCCGCAAGCATTCGGTCAAACGTCAACGCGATCAAAACATGGCTGGATTGACCTGCGGCCGAAGCTGAAGCACGCTGTTCTTGCTGTAAGCCTAGGGGCTGCAGGTATACTCCGGTCAGCACCGCCCCCTGTCCAAGGGAGCGGCGCGATCATCTCCTCGCGGATTCCTGCCGGCACCTACTGCCTCTCAGACCCCCTTCTTCCGAAACCCGTGCCCCCTTCTCTCTGCGCCCTCTCATACAGCGCCCGCTCCGCCGCGCTGATGCTGCCCTCGGCCCGCGCCACCTCTGCCCAGACCGAGATCGGATAGCGCCCCTCGAAGTGCAGGTCCCGCTCGATGCCCATGCCGAAGGGCAGCCTCATCGCCGCCATCTCGCTCAGCGACCAGGAACCGAGCTCCGGGTAGCCGAGATCGGCGAGGCCGAAGAGGATGTCGCCGTCCTCATCGAGCTCGGTGGCCAGCCAGGTGCCTTGGCCGAACGGATTGAAGAACTTCACGACGGGGATGTGATCGGCGTCCGGTATCCGACCATTGGCAAGAAGACGGGCGCGCTGGCTTTGGGTCAGGAGGATCATGCCGCAGCCCTCCCCTGTTCGGTCGCCCCGGCCGCCACAGGCTCCGGCAGATGGGCCAGCAGCCAGTCCGCGGCCTTGCTCGCCTGCGAGGCGGCACGCACGATGGCGCGGTTGTCCTCGCGCAGCACCTCGAGCCAGGAGCCGATGTAATCGGCATGGCGCACGGTGGGCACGATCCCCAGCGAGGCGCAGCAGAAGGCCGCGTTCATCTCGGCCACCAGTTCCTCGAAGGCATAGGCCTTGGTCCCGAAACTCCCCGAGAAGTCCCGGCCCAGCCGCGAGGCATGGCCCGTGGCATGGCCGAGCTCATGCAGAGCCGTCCGATGCCAGTTGATCGGCTCGAAATAGGCCTGCGGAGGGGGAACCTGGACATAATCCAGCGCCGGAACATAGAAGGCCCGATCGCCCCCGATCCGGAAGTCGATGCCGGTGGCGCGGATCAACGCCTCGACCTGCGGCTCGATCATTCCCGGGGGCGGCGGGGGTGCTGCGACTGTGATCTCCTCCGGCAGGCCCTCGCATTGGGCGGCGTTGAAGACGGTGAAGCGCTTGAGAAAGGGGATCTGACCGGGCGTATCGCCGGTTTCCCGGGCGCGGCGCTTTTCGTCCTCGGGGGTGAAGCGGTCGGCATAGACGACAGTGGTGCCGCGCTCGCCCTTGCGGACATTGCCGCCGAGCGCCAACGCTTGGCGGAAGGTCAGCCAGGCTTGCGTCGGATAGCCCTGCTGGACCACGGCGCCCCAGAGGATCAGGATATTGATCCCGGAATACGGACGCTGGGTGGCCGCGTTGCGCGGCAGGGCGAGCGGGGCCTTGGCCGAGGCCGTACCCCAGGGCTGGACCCAGGGCAGCCGCCCCGCCTCGAGTTCTGCGATGATCCGGGTGGTGATGTCGTCATAGATGCTGCTTCGGGCGCCGCCGTCGCGGGGCGCGCGGTCCTGTCTGGCCATCAGGGTGATCTCCACGACGGGCGCCGGGGGCCTCTCCCCCGACCCTCAACCCGTCACGGAAATCCCGTCTGCACTCTCCCTCTGAGGGGGCGTTGCGGGGCGCTCCCCGCTCGAAGGGGGTGTGTCGGCAACGCCAGTGCCGACCAGGGGGAAGGCCTTCCCCAGCATCCGGACCTGAATGATCTGACCTCACAATGCCGTGCTATAGACAAACCGCACCGATTGGCGGCCCGGCGGATGTCAACGGGGATTCCTTGTTTGATCAAGAGATGCTAGGCTCAGTGGGCTTCCGACCCGGTGGAGTCTGATTTCGGCTGCTTCTGACGACCGACCCATTTCGGGAGCCAAGCAATTGTCTCCCTTGATCAATTGACCGATCAGGGGGCGAGAACAACCCAACGGGTGCGTAAGGTCACACATGGCGCGGAGCGATCTTCTGGTGTCTTTGATTCGCGCGGGTGCGACCGGCGACAAAGAGATGCTGCGCTCCACCACCGAGGCGATGGTCGCCGAAGAACGTGCAAAGAAGCATTTCATCGTGGCCGACCGCATGCAACGCGCTTTATCGGCTGTTCCGATCACACCGCCTTCGCTGACAGCAAGCTCCCCTCACCTGGCCGGACCCAACGGTCGTGAGGCAATCCTGGAGATCACGCCGCAGCTTCAGCTGGAGGACCTGCTCCTCCCCCTGCCAGCGCGGGAGAGCGGAAGACAGCTGCTTGAGGAGCATCGCCGGGCGGACGTCCTGCGCGCACATGGCTATGAACCTCGGCACCGCGTCTTGCTTTCAGGGCCTCCTGGCAACGGCAAGACCTCGTTCGCCGAGGCCATGGCAGAGGGACTAGGCCTGCCCTTCTTTGTCGTCAGGTATGACGCCCTGATCGGCAGCTATCTTGGTGAGACGAACGCCAGGCTCCGGAAACTCTTCGACTATGTTCGAACGACCCCGAGCGTATTGTTTTTCGACGAGTTCGACGCCATCGGCAAGGAACGCGGCGATACACATGAAACGGGAGAGATCAAACGGGTTGTCTCCTTCCTGCTCATGCAGCTCGACCAGCTTCCCAGCTATGTCATTGTGGTCGCAGCGACCAACCATGGAGAACTGCTCGACCGCGCGGTCTGGCGTCGTTTCCAGATGCGCCTGTCCTTTCCGGCGCCGAAGAAGACTGATGTCACGGTATTTCTCGACCGGATCATTTCGGGCTGGCCGGACGCCCCCAAATTGCCGCTCAGCCGCCTCGCTGGTAGACTTGGCGATGTCAGCTATGCAGAGGCGCTGGATTTTTGTCAGAATGTCAGGCGGCGACAAATTCTTGGTTTAGGGGAGGTTTCGGTTGATGAGGCATTGCGCGCGGAACTGGATCTTTGGACTTCGCGCGTTACGCCAGAGTTCATAAATGCCGAGCGATCCGACAAAACCCCTCCTGAGACTGACGCCGAGCGCTGATCAGCCCCGCCCAAAGGGCAAGCCGAAATACCCTCCCCCGCCAGCCGCTTTTCCGCGCGACCGTCAGACAGGCACCTTCGGTCCGAAATTCACGCGTCTCGCCGAAATTCTTGCACGCGGCGATGGGGCGCTTGAACTGCGCGCCGACCCTGCAGGGCTCGCTCCGGAACGGCTTTTGGTCTTCGAAGTTCGCGGCTCAATAAGCAGGTTTGCCGAGGCCATCCGCCAGGTTGCCGGGCTTGAACTGGTGGATGAAGAAGAGCTCGAGAGCGACGAGGAAGACAAGCAGCCTGTCGCCTATCTGCTCGTTCCCGACATGGTTGCCCTCCGCAGCCTTGAGTCGCTGTGGCGGCGTTGGCAGGCCGGACAGCTGGTCAGAGGAGAAACACCCTGGGCCACGGTCTTCGAACATCTCAGGGACCTGCGCGCATGGGGGCCAGACGACCGCGTTCAGTCGGCAGACAGGACCTTTCTGTCTTCTATTCTCGAGGGCCATCACGACAACGACCTGATCCGACTGGAGATCGAACTCGTCTTCAGGGCCAATGAGGCCTCCGCTCGGCAGAGTGAAGAGGAGACGACACGGGCGCTGATCGCGCGCGGGGGCCAGGTTCTGTCACGCTGCCGATTGCCCGAGATCTCCTACCATGCCCTGCTTGCGGATATCCCCGCCTGGGCTGTGCGCGAAATCATCGCGCGTCGGATCGAAGGGATTGCCGGCCTCGACAGCGTGATGCACATCCGTCCGCAATCGGAGGCCACGGCTATCGAAATCGGCGATCCTGAAGACACGCCTCAGGCCGCGGACCAGATCGCGGAACTCGGTGAGCCGATCCTCGCCATTCTCGATGGTGTCCCGGTCAGCGCTCATAGGCGGCTGGGCCCCCATATCGACCTCGACGACCCCTTCAATCTTGAGCCGGATGCGCTCGTCGTGACGCGGGCGCATGGAACGGCTATGGCGTCCCTTGTCATTCATGGAGACCTCAACCGCGGCGAAGCACCCCTGCCGCGCAAAATCCATATGATCCCGGTCCTAGGGAACAATGACGCCTTCCCGCCCGACCGGCTCATTGTCGACATGATCTACCTGGCGGTGACCCGACTGCGCGCACAACGCCCCGGGATCGTGATCGTCAATCTCTCTCTCGGCAATCGCTATAGGCCGTTCCAGAACCACCTTTCGCCTTGGGCCCGCCTTATCGACCGCTTGGCCTATCGCTTCGGCTTGCTCTTTGTGGTGAGTGCCGGAAATCAGGTGTTCCCGTTCGGCATGCCGGGCTATGCCACCAGCCGGGACTATGAGGCTGCAGATGCCGCAAGCCGCGCGAGATCGATGGTTGAAACACTGCACGGCGTCATGGCCGATCGCCGCCTGCTTTCGCCGGCGGAGACCATAAACGGCATAACCGTTGGCGCAGCGAACATCGATGCCGTCGGGCCTGCGGATCGCGCACTGGCGCGAGCCTTGATCGACCCCTTCCCGGCTCACGTCGCGGCGAACCCCTCGAGCAGTCTGGGTCCAGGCTTCGCCAGATCGGTAAAGCCGGACATCCTGATGCCCGGCGCCCGGGAACACATGGCCTGTGTCGGCAATCACCGGCACATAGACGTGCGTCCGGCCATGGCTTCGCGCGGCGCCGGTCTCAAGGTCGCAGCCCCACCGCGGGCAGGTCGTGAAAATCTTGACGGCTATTCTAATGGGACCAGCGCAGCAGCAGCACTGGCATCGCGGACCTGTCACCGCATTCACGACGCCCTTGAAGCGGCCTACGGCGAGTCGTTTCTGCAGATCCCGGCCGTGCAACGTGCAGTGCTGCTGAAGGCCCTTCTGGTCCATCCTGCTCAATGGCCACAGGAGATCGCCGAGGTCATCAAGTCCACGCTCGGTCCTACCGGTCGCGGCCAGGCGTCGAAACAGAAGGACAATATTCGGCGCTTCCTCGGCTACGGCTATGTGGATGCGGATGACGCGCTGGCCTGCGCCGCGGACCGGGCCACGTTCTTTGCCACGGGAGTCCTCGGGCCCGATCGCCTCGCAACAATCGATGTGCCGGTTCCGGTGGCAATCGGCGGCAAGGCAAGACCGCACAGCTTGTCGGCGACCGTGGCGTGGTTTTCCCCGGTCCTGCCCGGTCGCAAGACGTATCGAAGTTCTCGGCTGAAGATCGTCACACCGGCAGAACTCAACGCGCTTGCCGTTTCGCCGGAGCACTGGCACCCGGACGAAAATCAGAGCAATCGCGGGACGGTCAGCTCGCGACGCTGGAGCGGAGCGAATGCACCGGTTGTCACGCCGAACATGACAGTACCATTGGTCATACAACGCGATCCCGATCAGGGCACGGCGGTTGACGAAGCTATCCCTTTTGGCGTGGCGGTGACGATCTGCATGCCAGGTGAGATAGGCATCTACGACGAAGTGCGAGCCCGCGTGGTGCCGCCGGTTCTGGCGCGCCCGTAACGCGAGTTGGTTTCCTAGCCGCCAATCAGCTTGATGCGGAGCGAGGTCAGCAATTCAGCAGATGGTTCTTTCCGGTGATCTCTATCGCCAAGGCTCCGGCTCATAGGCAGCCTTGGCCACCACCTTGCTGGCATCGCCGCGCGACCGGTAGCGGCCGATCATTTCACCGCTGGCGTCGTCATCGACCGCCTGCACGCGGTAGAGGGTCAGGCTCTTGTCGCTGTTGGGCTTGAGCTGGAAGACCCGACCGTTCTTCCGGCAATAGACGAATTTCGAGCCCTTGATCTGGGTCCAGGGACAATCGGCATAGGAGAGGAGCCGCCGCTCCCGCTCCAGCCGCGCCTCTTCCGAACGGCGCTCGTCCTCCGCCCGCTTTTCATCGCGCAGCCGCTGCCATTGAGCGCCGACGTAATCCGACAGCCGCCCGATGATCGCAGGCATCTCCGTGCCCGACTCCTTCTCGGCCTGATAGATGGCCAGGCATTCCGCCTCGAGCTTCGGTTCGGGATCCCCGAGATACTCCTCCTCGATCATCGATTTCATGCGCTGCTCGAGGTCCGTCATCGTCAGGGCCGGTCCGGGCAGGCTGTTGAGGAAATCGAGCATGTCCTCCTTCGGGATCCAGCACTCGATTGCCACTTCGAGGATCTTGTCGCGCGGCCCTTCCCATTTCTTCCACACCGAACTGTCCCGATCGAGCTTCGTGACGATCTCGAGGGCGAGCTTGGCGAGGGACCGCTCCTCCCGCATGTGGCGAAGAGAGGGGCTGCGCACATACTCAGCCAGAAGGCTGTAAACGACCTGGGTTCGCTGAGACATGAACATGCTTGGCACCACCCGTCGACGGCGCGACGTCAATGAAATTGACCTGATGGCGTCATATTTTGCGTCATTCGAGATAAGCGATCAAGAACTGCGCCAAGTCGCCCGCGATGGCGCAAAATCACTGCCCCAATCCCGCGAAATCCGCACTCGGGGCGCGTTCGGCCAGCACGAGACCATCGCGAACACATACCGGGCGGAGATTTTCGACGCAGCGCCCCCGGTTTTTACCATATGCTGCGGCACGCCAGACTACGCTGGTCTGCGACAATCGCACCGAACAGCGGCCAAACACCGCCGGAGCTACACCCCTGAATCTCTTTGCATATCCGGATCGCCGCCCTGATGCTCGCAAGCATGACCTTGCGAGACCCATCAAAAACAGGCACCTTTTCTCCGAGCGACCGCGAAGCGCTGCTCGAAGCCCTGCTGTTGGAGGGGCCAGAGCTCACGTTCACGCCGCGCGGCTCGCCCGACCCGCGGCTCAAGCGTCTGGTGGCGATCCTGGCACGGCAGGCCGCCCGGGAGTGTTACGAAGAGGAAGTCAGGCTGGCCCGGGAAAGGCGGACAACCGCGCCCCGCGCCTGAAGGGAGCGCTTGCATGAATGTCGCGATCTACGCCCGCTATTCGTCCGACAACCAGCGCGACGCGTCCATCGCCGACCAGTTCCGCCTGTGCCGCCTGCATGCCGAGAAGCAGGGCTGGCGCGTGATCGAGGAATACAGCGACCACGCGATCTCGGGCGCCTCGATGATCCGCCCCGGCATTCAGGCACTGATGGCCGACGCCATGAGAGGGCGCTTCGACCTGATCCTTGCCGAGGCCATGGACCGCATCTCACGCGATCAGGAGGATATCGCCGGGATCTTCAAGCGCATGTCCTATGCCGACGTGAAGATCGTCACCCTGTCAGAAGGCGAGGTGACGCATCTGCATGTCGGGCTCAAGGGCACGATGAACGCCATCTTCCTGAAGGATCTGGCGGACAAGACGCGCCGCGGCCAACGCGGTCGGGTCGAGGCCGGCAAATCTGGCGGCGGGAACGCCTACGGCTACGACGTCGTCAAGAAGCTGGACGCCCGGGGAGAGCCGATCCGGGGCGACCGCACGATCAATCCCCAACAAGCCGAGGTGGTCAGGCGCATTTTCCGCGACTATGCTGCAGGCCAGTCCGCCAAGGCCATCGCCTTCGCGCTGAACAAGGAGGGCATCCCTGCCCCGACCGGCGGCGACTGGGGCTTCAGCACGATCAACGGGAACCCGAAACGCGGCAACGGGATCCTGAACAACGAGATGTATATCGGCAAGATCGTCTGGAACCGTCAGCGCTTCATCAAGGATCCGGACACGGGCAAGCGCCAGGCCCGGCCGAACCCGGAGTCCGAATGGGTCACACAGGAGGTCCCGGACCTGCGCATCCTCGACGACGATCTCTGGGCGGCGGTGAAGGCGCGCCAGGACCGACACAAGATCGAGCCCGACGCCAAGGGGTGCCCGGACCTGCCCAAGGTCCACACCCGTCGGCGCCCCAAGTATCTCTTCTCGGGACTGACCAAGTGTTCCTGCTGTGGCGGTGGCTTTTCGCAGATCTCGGCCACGCTCATCGGCTGTTCGACCGCGCGCAACAAGGGCACCTGCGATAACCGCCTCAACATTCGCCGGGATGAACTGGAGGCCCGTGTTCTGACGGCCCTTCGCACGAAGCTCGTCGATCCCGAACTCTTCGCGCACTTCTGCGAGGTCTTCACACAGGAGATGAACCGGTTGCGGATGGATGCGAGATCAGGGATCGGGTCAGCCGAGGCTGAGATCGCGAAGATCGATCGGGAAATGTCGAGGCTGCTCATCGCCATCAAGGCCGGTGGCCCGATTGAAGCAGTGGTCGAAGACATGAAGCGCCTCGAGCAAAGGAAATCGGAACTCAGGAGTTTTCTTGCTGAAGCAGACGAACCACCGCCGATGTTGCACCCGAGCATGGCCCTGCAATACCGCAAGCGAGTCCAGCAGCTCTATGAGGCGCTTCAGGGTGACGACGAGGCAAGACGGGTCGAGGCCGCGGAAACCCTGCGGACGCTCGTGGACCAGATCATCCTGACGCCTGCGGGGGACCGGCTGGAGATCGACGTTCAGGGCGATCTTGCTGGAATCCTTGCGATTTCTGCACAAAGCAAAAACCTCGCAGCGTTGGCTACGGGGGCGCAAGTAAAGATGGTTGCGGGGGCAGGATTTGAACCTGCGGCCTTCAGGTTATGAGCCTGACGAGCTACCGGGCTGCTCTACCCCGCGGCAGGGCGTTT
>NZ_JAEHFP010000040.1 GCF_016446475.1 Paracoccus binzhouensis
GCCCCTCGCAGCCGTCAACGCCATGATTTATATGCGAAATATCACGATTACGACAGCGAAATCAGCGACTTACTTGGAGAATGTGGGGATAGACCAGCGTCACCGTCATCCGCGACAGGCCCAGCGAATCGGCCAGCCCGCGCGAGGAGGGCAGCCGCGTGCCCGGCCGCGCCCGGGTTTCCAGGATTGCCCGCACGATGGCCGCCGCCAGCCGCGCCTGCAGCGTGCCTGCCTCATCCTCGCGCAGGAAGAACATCTCGACGGGAATCCGACCGCTCATCTGGACCTATCTTTGCTTTCAACTGGACATATCGTTGCGGCCCGTCACCTGCAACATTTCGTCGCAGGAAGCAGCCGCGAGAGCTGCACCCACCAGCGACTGGGGCCGGGCCGGCAGGCTTGGCCAGCAACCGACAGACAGGGAGTCACAAGCAATGACCGACATGAACCGGGCCGGAACGTTCCTGGCCGCGATGACGCTTGGCGCCGGCCTCGGCCTGGCCCCCGCCCATGCCGAGACCACGGTGGTGGTCGGCTACCAGCAGATCGTCGGCCCCTTCGTCGCCGCCATCGCCGACGGCCGGCTGGACGCGGCCGTCAGGGAGGCGGGCTACGAGATCGACTGGCGGCAGTTCTCCTCGGGCGGCGACATCTCGACGGCGCTGGCCTCGGGCAACGTGCCGGTGGGGGTGCTCGGCTCGACCGGGATCGCCGCCTCGGCCACGCGCGGGGTGGAGTTCGAGCTGTTCTGGATCCTCGACAATATCGGCAAGTCCGAGGCGCTGGTCGCCCGCAAGGGCTCGGGCATCGAAACGCCGGCGGACCTGACCGGCAAGAACGTCGCGGTGCCCTTCGTCTCGACCTCGCATTTCCACCTGCTGGTGGGCATGGACCAAGTCTGGAAGATCGACCCGCGCGGCGTCAACATCCTGAACATGAAGCCGCCGCAGATCCTGGCCGCCTGGCAGCGCGGCGACATCGACGCCGCCTATGTCTGGCCGCCGGCGCTGACCGAGCTGATGAAGGAGGGCACGGTCATCGCCGACAGCGAGCAGATCGGCGCGGCCAGCGTGCCGACCTTTGACGGGCTGGTGGCGGACAAGGCCTTCGCGGCCGAGAACCCGGAATTCATGGCGGCCTTCACCAAGGCCCTGGCCGCCGCCTATGCCGATTACAATGCCAACAAGGCGGCCTGGACTGCGGATTCGCCGCAGGTCGCCGGCATCGTCAAGATGATCGGCGGCGAGCCGCAGGGCGCGGTCGCGGCGCTGAACATGCTGTCCTTCCCCGACGCCGCCGAGCAGGCCTCCGAGACCTGGCTGGCCGGCGGCGCGGTGCGCGCGCTGAGCGAAAGCGCCCGCTTCCTGGTCGAGCAGAAGCAGATCGACGGCGCGCTGGAGGATTACGCACCCTTCGTGAACGCAAGCTTCGCCAAGGCCGCCGCGGCGCAATAGGCGGCCCGCTTCCCGGCCCGCTTCCCGGCGCAGCCCGCGCCTGCAACCCCATCCTCTGAAAGACCGCCGAGATGCAGACACTGAAAGTTTCCGACGTCAGCCTGATCTATCCGGGCCATCACCAGGGCGCCCCGGTCACCGCGCTGAAAGGCGTGAACCTGGAGGTCAGGAGCGGCGACTTCGTCGTGGCCCTGGGTGCCTCGGGCTGCGGCAAGACCACGCTCTTGAACCTGATGGCCGGGTTCATGGCGCCCTCGGCCGGGCAGATCACCCTGGGCGGCCGCCCGGTCACCGGCCCCGGCGCCGAGCGCGGCGTGGTGTTCCAGAAACACGCGCTGCTGCCCTGGTTGAACGTCATCGACAACGTGGAATTCGGCCTGAAGCTGCAGGGCGTCGATGCGAAGACCCGGCGCGAGCGCGCAGTGAAGAACCTGGCGCTGGTCGGCCTGCAGGATTTCCACAAGCACATGATCTATCATCTGTCGGGCGGCATGCAGCAGCGTGTCGGCATCGCCCGCGCCCTGACCTGCGACCCGGCCATGCTGCTGATGGACGAGCCGATGGCGGCGCTGGACGCGCTGACCCGCGAGACGGTGCAGGAACTGCTGCTGCAGATCTGGCAGCAGACCGACAAGATGTACTTCTTCATCACCCACAGCGTCGAGGAGGCGCTGTTCCTGGGCTCGCGACTGATCGTCATGTCGCCGCGCCCGGGCCGCATCACCCATACCTACGAGCTGGACTTCAACCGCCGCTTCCTGGCCGAGGGCAATGCCCGCGCCATCAAGTCCAGCCCCGACTTCATCGACATGAGGGAGCAGATCCTTGGCATCATCTATGGTGACGAACGCGCCGGCGAGCGGGAGAAGATCCATGCTTGATCGGCTGACGAAAGCGCGCCCGGCCCGCCCCGGCCTGTCCTATGGCGCGCCCGGCGACG
Organism: Paracoccus binzhouensis; assembly: GCF_016446475.1. Classification (GTDB taxonomy): domain Bacteria; phylum Pseudomonadota; class Alphaproteobacteria; order Rhodobacterales; family Rhodobacteraceae; genus Paracoccus; species Paracoccus binzhouensis. The sequence goes on from NZ_JAEHFP010000040.1 coordinate 2,395, forward strand.
GCTCCAGCGCCGTCATCAGCCTGTTGACCGCCCTGGGGCTGATCGCGCTGTGGTTCCTGATCACCGGCATGGGCTGGGTCAAGCCGCTGTTCCTGCCCTCGCCGGCCGCGGTCTGGGGCAAGTTCGTGCTGGCGGTGACCGAGGGCGTGTCGAACTCGACGCTGCTGCAGCATACGCTGGCCAGCCTGGGCCGGGTGCTGGGCGCCTTCTTCCTGGCGCTGGTCATCGCGGTGCCGGTCGGCATCCTGATGGGCGTGAACCGGGTGATCCGCGGCCTTCTCGACCCGATCATCGAATTCTACCGCCCGCTGCCGCCGCTGGCCTATCTGCCGCTCATCATCATCTGGCTGGGCATCGGCGAGTTTCCCAAGGTCTTCCTGATCTTCCTGGCGATCTTCGCCCCCATGGCCATCGCGGCGCGGGCCGGCGTGCGCTCGGTCTCGATCGAGCAGATCCATGCCGCCTACGCCATGGGCGCCAGCAGGCTGCAGGTGATCTTCCACGTCATCCTCAAGGCGGCGCTGCCCGAGATCTTCACCGGCATGCGCATCGGCATCGGCGTGGGCTGGACGACGCTGGTCGCGGCCGAGATGGTCGCCGCCCATCGTGGTCTGGGCTTCATGGTGCTGAACTCGGCCGAATATCTCGCCAGCGATGCCGTCATCATGGGGATCATCGTGATCGGGGTGCTGGCCTTCGCCTTCGACCTGCTGATCCGCCGCATCGAGCGGGCGCTGATCCCCTGGAAGGGCAAGATCTGACCCCCGCCCACCGGAGCTGAGCCGCAACCATTGACCGCAAATGCCCGGAGGCGCGCCCGCGCGCCGCCGACCGGGAAAGGAGTATCCACCGATGACCCGCAAGCTGACCGCCGAGGACCTGAAGGCCACCTTCGACGCCTTCAACCGCCATGACATCGACGGGGTGATGACCCATTTCGCCGAGGATTGCGTCTTCTACACCGTCGCCGGCGAACACGAATACGGCAACAGGATCGAGGGCAAACCCGCCATCGCCCGGGCCTTCGAGAGCGTCTGGACCACCATGCCGGATGTCGAATGGGCCGATCACAGTCATTTCCTCTCCGAGGACGGCACGCGCGGCGTGTCGCAATGGACCTTCCGCGCCACCAATCCGGACGGCAGCCGCATCGAGGTTCAGGGCGTGGACCTGTTCCGCATCCGCGACGGCCGGATCGTCGAGAAGCAGGCGATCCGCAAGCAGCGCCCGGCCATTCCCGCCGCCGCCCCCGCCCTTGCCGAGAAATGAGGACCGCCATGCAGGCGACCGAGAATCGTGCGGGCGGGAAATGCGCGGGCCAGACGCCTCCGGGCAAGCCGGATGCGGGCCAGGCACGCCCGGGTTCGGTGCCCTTCGACCCGTTCTATGATCCGATCACCGCCCGCGGCCTGGGTCCGGGCAGCGATTATGCGCCGACCTACTGGATCGGCACCGCCGGCGCCCCGCCGCCGGATGACGGCCCGGTGACGCGCGACCTGGACGCCGACGTGGTGGTGATCGGCTCGGGCTATACCGGCCTGTCCTGCGCCATCCACCTGGCCAAGATGCACGGCATCAAGGCCGTGGTGCTGGAGGCGAACGGCGTGGCCTATGGCTGCTCGACCCGCAATGGCGGCCAGGCCCAGGTCAGCGCCGGCCGCTTGAAGCGCAGCCAGTGGATCGAACGCTGGGGCCTCGACGTGGCCAAACGCCTGCATGCCGAGGTCTGCGAGGGCTTCGAGCTGTTCCGCGGCCTGATCCGCGACCATGCCATCGACTGCGAGCCGCAGGACGGCGGGCATTACTACATCGCCCACAAGCCCGGGGTGGTGCCGGCGCTGGAGGCCGAGGCGGCGCTCTTGCGCGACACCTTCGGCTATGACGCCCGCATGATCTCGCGCGATCAGCTGCATGCCGAGGTGGTGCGCGACCACGAGGCGCATGGCGCCATGTGGGAGGCCGACGGCGTCGGCATCCATGCCGCGAAACTGGCCTTCGGCTATCTGCGCGCTGCCCGCGAACTGGGCGCGACCGTGCATGTCGACAGCCCGGTGCAGGGCTGGGACTATCGCGGGGGTGTGCACAGCCTGTGTACGCCCGGAGGCACGGTCCGTGCACGCCGCGTGGCGGTGGCGACGGCCGCCTATGCGCCGCGCGGCCTGCACCCGCGGCTCAGGGACCGGCTGATGCCGATCATGTCGAACAGCATCGTGACGCGCGTCCTGACGCCGGGCGAGCTGGAGACGGTCGGCATCCGCACCGGCTCGCCGCTGACCGACACGAGGACGCTGCGCCACTACTACCGGCTGCTGCCCGACAACCGGCTGCAGATCGGCTCGCGCGCCGCGATCACCGGCCGAGATGCAGCAAATCCCGCGCATCTTCAGGCGCTTAGACAGGGGATGGCCCGCAAGTTCCCGGCGCTGCACGGCATCGAGCTCGACTACAGCTGGTGGGGCTGGGTGGATGTCAGCCACGACATGATGCCGCGCATCACCGGCCTGCCGGACCTGCCCGGCGCCTTCTACGCCCTCGGCTATGGCGGCAACGGCGTGATGTATTCCGCCATGGCCGGCCGGCGCATGGCGCAGCTGGTCGCGGGCGAGTCCGTGCCGGCGCTGCCGATCTTCAACTCGGAATTGCCGCATGAAGGCTGGAAGACGCCGTTCCGGCGCCTCGGCCAATGGGGCCTCTACAAGCTTTACCACTATCGCGACGAGCGCAGATAAGGAGCCATCGCCATGAGAATGACGACAGAGGAAGCCTTTGTTAAGGTTTTGCAGATGCACGGGATCGAGCATGCGTTCGGGATCATCGGTTCGGCGATGATGCCGGTGTCGGATCTGTTCCCGAAGGCGGGGATCACCTTCTGGGATTGCGCGCACGAGACGAATGCCGGGCTGATGGCGGACGGGTTCACCCGCTCGACCGGCAAGATGTCGATGGCGATCGCCCAGAACGGGCCGGGGGTGACCGGCTTCGTGACGCCGGTAAAGACCGCCTACTGGAACCACACGCCGCTTCTGCTGGTCACGCCCCAGGCGGCGAACAAGACCATCGGCCAGGGCGGCTTCCAGGAGATGGAGCAGATGCGGCTCTTTGCCGATTGCGTCTGTTATCAGGAGGAAGTGCGCGATCCTTCACGCATTCCCGAGGTGCTGAACCGCGTCATCATGCAGGCCTGGAGGAACTCGGCGCCGGCGCAGATCAACGTCCCGCGCGACTTCTGGACCCAGGTGATCGACGTCGACCTGCCGCAGGTGGTGGCCTTCGAGCGGCCGGCGGGCGGCGAGGCGGCGGTGGCCGAGGCGGCGAAGCTGCTCAGCGAGGCGCAGTTCCCGGTGATCCTGTCGGGCGCCGGCGTGGTGCTGTCGGGCGCCATCCCCGACCTGGTGACGCTGGCCGAGCGGCTGGATGCGCCGGTCTGCTCGAACTACCAGCACAATGACAGCTTCCCGGGCAGCCATCCGCTGGCCATGGGTCCCCTGGGCTACAACGGCTCGAAGGCGGGGATGGAGATCATCGCCAGGGCCGACGTGGTGCTGGCGCTGGGGACGCGGCTCAACCCGTTCTCGACCCTGCCGGGCTATGGCATCGACTACTGGCCGAAGGACGCGAAGATCATCCAGGTCGACATCAATGCCGACCGCATCGGCCTGACCAAGAAGGTCACCGTGGGCATCCAGGGCGACGCGGCCAAGGTGGCGCGCGGCATCCTGGCGCAGCTCGCCCCCACGGCGGGCGACGCCGGGCGGGCCGAGCGCCGCGACCTGGTGGCGCAGACCAAGTCCCGCTGGGCGCAGGAGCTGTCGAGCCTCGACCACGAGGATGACGATCCGGGCACCGAATGGAACGCCGAGGCGCGGGTCCGCGACGCCGGGCTGATGAGCCCGCGCCAGGCCTGGCGGGCGATCATGCAGGCGGTGCCGAAGGAGGCGATCGTCAGCTCGGACATCGGCAACAACTGCGCCATCGGCAATGCCTATCCGAGCTTCGAGGCCGGCCGAAAATACCTGGCGCCGGGGCTGTTCGGTCCCTGCGGCTACGGCTTCCCGGCGATCCTGGGCGCCAAGATCGGCAATCCGGCGGTGCCGGTGATCGGCTTTGCCGGCGACGGCGCCTTCGGCATCTCGATGAACGAGATGACCGCCTGCGGCCGCGCGGACTGGCCGGCGATCACCATGGTGATCTTCCGCAACTACCAGTGGGGGGCGGAGAAGCGCAACACGACGCTGTGGTACGCCAACAACTTCGTCGGCACCGAGCTTGACCGCGACACCTCCTATGCCGGCATCGCCCGGGCCTGCGGCTTGAACGGCGTGCAGGTGCGGTCGCAGGAGGAGCTGACCGCGGCCCTGCACGAGGCGGTCGAGCGGCAGATGCGGGACGGCGAGACCACCTTCATCGAGGTGCTCTTGAACCAGGAGCTGGGCGAGCCCTTCCGCCGCGACGCGATGAAGAAGCCGGTGGTGGTGGCCGGCATCGACCCGGCCGACATGCGCCCGCAAAAGGGCGCCGCCTGAGCAAGGCACCGGCAGACGCCAAGAGGGCAGAAAACCAAGGCGGCCCGCATTGGCTCCGATCCCTGTCATCCAACGGCGCGGCCTTCCCCGCGCCGTCCCCCTTCCCGCATCCCGGTGACGACGATGATGACCACCATGATCCCTTCGCGCAGCCTGCTCGGCGAGGCCTTTCCGGGTTTCGCGGTCTCGGCGCTGGTCGCAGCCACGGCGCAGTTCCTGTCCGACCATTACGGCGCCCCGGCCATGCTGCTGGCGCTGCTTCTGGGCCTGGCGCTGAACTTCCTGGCCGAGGACGGCACCCGCACCGCGCCCGGCATCGCCTTCACCGCCCGCACCGTGCTGCGGCTGGGGGTGGCGCTGCTGGGCGCGCGGATCTCAGTCGAGATGCTGACGGCGCTGGGACCGCGCTCGATCGCGCTGGTGGTGGCGGGGGTGGTGCTGACCATCCTGTTCGCGCTTCTCGTCACCCGCTGCGTCGGCCGCGGCTGGCGCTTCGCGCTGCTGACCGGCGGCTCGGTGGCGATCTGCGGCGCTTCGGCCGCCATGGCCATCGCCGCGGTGCTGCCCCGGCACGAGAAGTCCGAGCGCGACCTGGTCTTCACCGTGCTCTCCGTCACCGTGCTCTCGACCGTGGCCATGGTGCTTTATCCGATGCTGTCCAATGCCTTCGGCTTCACGGCGCGCGACAGCGGCGTCTTCCTGGGCGGCACCATCCATGACGTGGCCCAGGTGGTCGGCGCCGGCTTTTCCATCGGCCCCGAGACCGGCGAGACCGCCACGCTGGTCAAGCTGATCCGGGTCTCGATGCTGGCGCCGGTGGTGCTGTGCTTTTCGCTGGTGATCCGGGCGCGCGGGCTCTCGGATGCCGATGGCGGCAAGGCGCCGCCGCTGCTGCCGGGCTTTGTCCTCGGCTTCCTGGCGCTGGCGGCGCTGAACAGCCTGGGCCTGATCCCGCAGGTGGCCTCGGACTTCGCCGGGCAGCTGTCCCGCTGGGCGCTGCTGATCGCCATCGCCGCGGTGGGGATCAAGACCTCGCTGGGCAAGATGCTCGAGGTCGGCGGCGGCGCCATCGCGTTGATCGTGGCCGAAACCGTGTTCCTGGGCGTCTTTGTCGTCGCCGGCCTGCACTTCCTGGGGGAATGAGATGAAACCGCTCGACCGCATCCACGAGACCGCGAAGGTGCTGAACCGCCACATCATCCTGTCCGAGGGCGAGGATCCCCGCGTCGCCGAGGCCGCCCGCCGGCTGGTGGCCGAGGGGCTGGCCCGCGTCACCCTGATGGGCGGGCCCGAGATGCCCGGCGTCGGCCGCATCGACCCGGCCGGCGCCCCCGACCTGGCGGAACTCGCCGATCACTGGCACAGGCTGCGCGCCGCCAAGGGCATGACCGCCGAGCGCGCGCTGGAGGAGATGCGCGACCCGATACGCCAGGCGGCGATGCGGGTGCGGCTGGGCCAGGCCGACGGCACGGTGGGCGGTGCGGTCGCCACCACCGCCGACACGGTGCGGGCGGCACTGCAGATCATCGGCAGGGCGCCGGATGCCGGGATCGTGTCGAGCTTCTTCCTGATGCTGTCCTGCGGGCCCGGGGCACCGATCAAGGGCGGCATGATCTTTGCCGATTGCGGGCTGGTGATCCAGCCCGACGCGGCCGAGCTTGCCGCCATCGCACTTTCCGCCGCCGAAAGCTGCCGGCGGCTGCTGGCCGAGGAACCGCGGGTGGCGCTTCTGTCCTTTTCCACCGCAGGCTCGGCCGATCACCCGAGCCTGGGCCGGATCCGCGAGGCGCTGGCGCTGATCCGCGCCGCGGCGCCGGATCTGGAAGTGGATGGCGAGATGCAGTTCGACGCGGCGCTGGATGAGGCGATCCGGGCGAAGAAGGCGCCCGGAAGCCGGCTGACCGGCCGGCCGAACGTGTTCATCTTCCCGGACCTGGCCTCGGGCAATATCGGCTACAAGATCGCGCAGCGTCTGGGCGGCCTGACCGCCATCGGCCCGATCCTGCAGGGCCTCGCCAAGCCGGCCAACGATCTGTCGCGCGGCTGCTCGGTCCAGGACATCGTCGATGCAAGCGCCGTCACCGCCGTTCAGGCCGGGACGGTGGCGAAGGTTCCGGCCTAGCATGACAATTGGCGCTTTGCATCTGATGTGAGCCTGTCTTGCCACGGCCCGATGCACCCTTCGCCACAGCGACCATGCGATGGCGCGGGCGGGCTGGATCCGGCGCTGTGCCCTGCGGCGGCTTTCCTGGACGAGCCATCGGATCAGGGGTGGCGATCCTGTCCGCCCTGTGCCGGCAAGTGGGCGCGCGACCCCACGGGAGGCACGGCCCTGCTTCAGGAAACCGGTTTCGTCGATCGCCGGTATCGCATCCGGATCGGCCCGGGCCTCCAGCGCCTCGCCGCGCATGATGTTGCGCAGGGCATCGGCATTCCGGAGGGATCCGACCGAGGCTCGCCTGCTGCCGCCAAGGGTCCTTGTCGCCGGCGGCCTTTGCCCGCAGCCATCCGGTGTTGCCCCTTCGGTCCCGGCAGACCATCGGGAAACGGTCCGGCCGATGCCGCGACACGCTCTTGCGCAAACGGCCCCCGCAGTTGCGATTTCACCTCCCGAAGCGACGCGGCCGAAAGCGCCAGCTTTTCCGCGACAGGCCGTCCCGGCATCCAGGACCGCATCCACGTCATGGAAGACCGGTGATGCAAAGGTCGCCCATCATTCTTTCCATAACAACGGATTGGACGGCATTCTTCATGGTCGCGCCGGGCCTGTGGCCTTGTCGCGGGCGGGCGAGGTTCCAGCGCTTTGCCTGATCGGATCCGGGGGATCAGAGCGATGCCGCCGTGGCGCCAGGCCCGTGGCAGGCTGCCATCGCGGCCTGCAGGCATCGGGGCCGGTTCGCCGGACAGGCGGCACCCGGGGCAGACGTCCTACAACTGGCGATAGACTCGGGCCGTATCCATTTCGAAATGCTGCAATTCCTGCTGCCGGCGGGCTTCGGACCAGCCGAGGCTGGAGGCGGCGATGCGCGACAGTTCCTCGGCCCGGCCGCGGCCCAGATCGGGCTCCAGCCCGTCCGGCAGGCGCCGGCGGATCAGGTCTAAAAGGCGCACGACATGTTCCCGGGCCGCCCTCTGGCCGATGCCCTCGTCGCGGCTTTCCGGCGCCGGGATGATCCCGACGGGGGCGGGGCCGCACCTTCCCAGGCGCTTCTCGACACGGCGCGCGACCTTCCGCGCCGCGTGGCGATGCAGCATGATGGTCGAGCCGGTGACGGCCAGCAGGCCGGGCCTCGCGGGATCCTCGGCCACCTCGACCGACAGGCTGGTGGTGCGGCCGTCGCGCGACGAGGTCGGGCGCACCCCGCACCAGCAATGCAGCACATCGGCGCGGGTCAGCTGCAGGTCGGGGAACAGGTGGTTGGCCTCGGCCAGGATATAGTCGATCTCGGCATCCTCGACCCGGATGTCGTCGGGATCGGCGGTGACCTCGGTCTCGGTCGGGCCGATGAAATGGAATTCGCGCCAGGGAAAGACGTAATAGGGCTCGCCCTTGCGGGAAAAGGCCTCCAGGCCCTGGCCGCGGAACGCCTCGGGCAGGCGCACCATGACGTTGACGCCCTTGATGCCGATCACCCGGCGCCTGCCGGAATCGCCGCCGCCGCCCGGCACCCGGTCGATCCAGGGGCCGGCGGCGTTCACCACCAGCCGAGCGCGGACCTGCGCCCGGCCCTGCATCCCGGGCGCGCGTTCGTCCAGGGTGACAAGCCAGCCCCCGCCCTCGCGCGTGATCGCGGCGACCTCGGCATAGGTGCGGAGGGTGGCGCCGCGCCGCTCGGCATCCAGCGCGGTATCGACGCAGATCCGCTCGGGCCAGGCATACATGTATTCCTCGAACACGCCCACGCCGCGCAGCGGGCCGCCCAGGGCCGCGGCCATGGCGCTTTCGCCGGCGGCTTTCGCGGCGGGAAGGCGGCGATAAGCCAGCGGCACCCGCCAGCCGTCCAGCGCCTCGACCAGGCGGAAGCCCAGGTCGACCAGCCAGGGCGGATAGCGGTCGCCCTTGCGGAACGGGTAGTGGAAACGGTGCTTCGTCAGGTGCCCGGGCATGTCGCGCACCAGTTCCGCCCGGCAACGCATGACCTCGCGGGTGTAAAGCAGGCGGCGTAGCATGTCGGCGGGGCGGAAAGGCATCTGCCACAGCGGATAGCGCGCGGCGAGATAGCCGAGCCCGGAATAGAGCATCTGGCTGGAGCGCGACGAAGTGCCGGCGCCGATATCGCCGCGGTCGACCAGCAGGGTGCGAAAGCCGCGCCCGGCCAGTTGCCGGGCGCTGGCGCAGCCGACCGCGCCGGCGCCGATGACGATCACGTCGTAATCCGTCCCGTCGAGGCTGGTAAGGGCAGGGCGGATCATGCCGGACCCTCCGCCATGCGCCTGGCCTTGTCGGTCGCCGCTTCCAGCGCCGCGACGATGGCGCGGCTGAAACCTGCCGCCTCGGCCGCCTCGATGCCGGCGGCGGTGGTGCCGCGATAGTCGCGATAGGCGGCGACCAGCACCGGCGCGTCGGTGATCCGGCCCTCCAGCAGCCGTGCGCCGCCGATCACCGCTGCCTCGGCCGCGCGCCAGGCGATGGCCTCGGAAACGCCCTGCGCCCGCATGAAGCCGGCCATCGCTACGGCCATCAGCGCCGGATAGGCGGCGCCCGAGCCGGGCAGGGCAGTCATCAGGTCGATCTGCGCCTCGTCCGGCAATTCGTCGGTGGTGCCGATGGCGGAAAGCAGGTGCCGCACCGTGTTGCGGTCGGCATCCGTCACGGCCTCGGCGGCCCAGAAGGGCGAGTAGGAGGCGCCGATCTCGGCCGCGGCATTCGGCATGACCCGCACGATCCGGCCGCCGCAGCGCGCCAGCTCTTGCGCCCCGATCCCGGCCATGAAGGACAGGACCAGCCGCCCCTCGGCCCGCAGGTCCAGCCCCGACCAGTCCCCGGGGCGGACCGAGACCACGACCACGTCGCTTTGCGCCACCAGATCTGCCACGTCCCGCGCCCAGACCGGATCGGCATGACCGTGATAATCGGGGCGCGGCCCGCTGCGGTTCAGGAGCACCAGATCGCCCGGCCGGACGATCTGGCGCGACAGAAGCCCCGCGCCAAGCGCCGAGCCCAGCCAGCCGGTGGCGCCGATGATGCCGATCCTCATGCCGCCGCTCCTGCGCCGGTATAGGCGTCGATGGCGTTGCGGAAGGGCAGCAGGCCCAGCAGCCTGCCGTCGGGGGCCTCGACACGCATGGCCTGCAGGCCGCCTGCGGCCATCTGCTGCAACGCATCGGCGATACTGGCATCCGCGGCGATGCTGGCCTGGGGAAGGTTGTCGGCGCCATGCGGGCTGACCATGACCGCGCCAACCTTCAGCACCCGGCCGCGATCGACATGCTGGACGAAGTTCGCCACGTAATCGTCGGCCGGGCGCAGCACGATGTCCTGCGCCGAGCCCTGCTGGATCACGCAGCCGTCGCGCAACAGCGCGATGCGGTCGCCGATGCGCAGCGCCTCGTCGAGATCGTGGGTGATGAAGACGATGGTCTTCTTCACCTCCTGCTGCAGGTCCAGCAGCACCGTCTGCATGTCATAGCGGATCAGCGGGTCCAGCGCCGAATAGGCCTCGTCCATCAGCAGGATCGGCGCATCATTGGCCAAGGCCCGCGCCAGACCCACCCGCTGCTGCATGCCGCCCGAAAGCTGGCTGGGATAGCTTTTCTCGAAGCCGGAAAGCCCGACCCGCTCGATCCAGCGCATGGCGGTGCGATAGCGCTCGGCTTCGGAGATGCCCTGCACCTCCAGCCCGTAGGCGGCATTGTCCAGAACGGTGCGATGCGGCAGCAGCGCGAATTTCTGGAACACCATCGCGGTCTTGTGGCGGCGGAAGGCGCGCAGCGCCTCGGGCGGCATGGCGACGACGTTCTGGTCCTCGATGACGATCTCGCCCGCCGTGGGCTCGATCAGCCGGTTGATGTGGCGGATCAGCGTCGACTTGCCCGACCCGGACAGGCCCATGATGACCTGGATGCTGCCGGCCGGAACCTGGATGTTGATGTCGCGCAGGCCCAGCACATGACCGTGGCGGGCCTGCAACTCGGCCTTGGTCATGCCGGCGCGCACCGCCTCGACATGCGCCTCGGGATCGGGGCCGAAGATCTTGTAGAGGTTGCGGATCTCGATGCCGATGGGATCAGCCATGGCTGGCCTCGCGATGCTTCTGCAGCCGCTTGCCCCAGGCCTGGCTGACGCGGTCGAACAGGATGGCGATGCCGACGATGGCGAAGCCGTTGAACAGGCCCAGGGTGAAATACTGGTTCGAGATGGCGCGCAGCACCGGCTGGCCCAGCCCCTGCACCCCGATCATCGAGGCGATCACCACCATGGCCAAGGCCATCATGATGGTCTGGTTGATCCCTGCCATGATGGTGGGCAGGGCCAGCGGCAGCTCGGCCTTGACCAGCTTCTGCCAGGCCGAGGAACCGAAGGCGTCGGCCGCTTCCAGCACCTCGCGGTCGACCTGGCGGATGCCCAGGTTGGTCAGGCGGATCATCGGCGGCAGGGCATAGATCACCACGGCGATCAGGCCCGGCACCCGGCCGATGCCCAGAAGCATCACCACCGGGATCAGGTAGACGAAGCTCGGCATGGTCTGCATCACGTCGAGGATCGGGTTCAGCACCGACTGCACCCGCTCGGACCGCGCCATGAGGATGCCCAGCGGCAGGCCGATGGCGATCGAGAGCAGCGTGGCGGCCAGGATCATCGACACGGTCTTCATGGTGTCGTCCCACATGCCGAACATGCCGATCAGCACCAGGGTCAGCACGCTGCCGATCACGACGCGCAGGCTGCGGCTGGCCCCCCAGGCCAGGGCGGCCACGATCAGCAGGACGATGGGCCAGGGCGCGTTGGTCAGCAGCCGCTCGGACCAGATCAGGACGGACTGGAGCGGGCTGAAGAAGCCCTCGATCATATCGCCATAGCTGCGGGTGAAATTGCGGAAACCCTCGTCGATGACCCGCTTGAGGTCGCGAAGATAGCCGTCGTCGATCTGGGGGAATGAGGTAAACCAGGACATGGCTTTGCCATCCGCCTCTCTTTGCTGGGAGGAAGGGGGCGGGCGGCCCGGAAACCGCCCGCACGGATCGCGATCAGAGCGCGCCCTTGATCTTTTCCGCCGCCTCGGGCGAGACCCATTGCGTCCACATCTCCTCGTGGGTGCGCAGGAACTCGCGGGCGCCTTCCTCGCCGATGGCCTGGTTGTCGGTCATCCAGGCCATCATCCTGTTGACCGTGCCGTTGTCCCAGCTGCGCTTGGACAGATAGTCGATCACCCCCGGATCGGCCGCGTCGGCGAACTCCTTGGAAACCAGGGTGAAGACGTTATCGACGGGAAAGGCGTTCGGCTTGGGGTCGGGGCAATCCGCGACCGAGGTGCAGCGCTTCCATTCCGCCATGTCGTTTTCCATGCCGAAATCGACCGGCACCATGTCGTATTTGCCCAGAAGCGAGGTCGGCGCCCAGTAGAAGCCCAGCCAGGGCGCCTTCTGCTCGTAGGCCTTGGCGATCGAGCCGTCGAGCCCGGCGGCCGAGCCGGTATCGACCAGGGTGAAGCCATGGCCCTCGATGTCGAAGGCTTTCGCAAGCTGGGTGGTGACGATCGTGCCGCCCCAGCCGGCCGGACCGTTATAGACCGCGCCCTTGCCCGGATCCTCGGGCGCCGGGAACAGCTCGGGATGGGCCAGGATCTCCTCGATCTTGTTCAGGTTCGGATGCTCGTCCAGCATGTAGCGCGGGATGAACCAGCCCTGCTGGCCGCCATCCGACAGCGAGCGGGCGAGTTCGACGATCTTGCCGTCCTTGAGCCCGGATGCGACCAGCTCGGGCATCAGGTCTACCCAGGCCTCGGGGATGACCTCGGGCTCGCCCTTCTCGACCAGCGAGGTGATGCTGGGCACGGTGTCGCCGACGACGATCTCGGCGTTGCAGTTATAGCCTTCGTTGAGGATGAACTGGTCGAGGCTGGCCATCAGCTCGGCGCTCTGCCAGTTCATGCTGGCGATGGTCAGGTCGCCGCAATCAGCCGAGGCGGCGCCGGCCAGCGCCATGAGGGCCAGGGCAGAGGCGGAAAGATAGGATCGTTTCATGGTGTCATTTCCCTGTCGCGACATTGATCACGGCTGCCCGGCCCGTCGCAAAAGGCCGGGTGGCTGATTGGGTCAGGATGGGTCTCCTGCCGGCTTTCGTCTCGGGACGCGGCCGCGCAGGGCGGCCGCCTGTCGGGCAATGCGGATCCATGGCGGGATCCGCCGGCGGTCGGGTGCCGCCGATGCGGTATCCTTCCAGCCAGGCACGCGGCGGGATGCAAGGATAACCGCATTTTGTGCAAGAATCGCGCCATCGGCCCGCGCAGGCTCCGGGGCGCGTGCACCGGAGATCGCCCTGGGGCCGCCCCGGATGCAGGGCATGCCGCCTGGCATGGCGCCGCTCATGGCAAGGCTTTCGCCAGGCTTCTGACGCGGGCGTCGAAGCGGGCGATCTCGCGCGGCTCGGCGGCCTGGCCGGTATAGATCTCGACATAGGTGGGGATGCGCGCCAGCCGCGTTTCCAGTCCTTCCCGCGCCCGCATCGAGATATAGCCGATCTGCGTCAGATAGATGGTGCGGGCGCGGACATCGGCCTCGTGTTCGGGAAGGTCCCAGCGCATCAGCATGTCGCGCAGCGCCGACAGCCGCGCCTCGTCCGCAGCCTCGATGCGCGCGGCCACGCGGGCGTCCTGCAGCGCCCAGCTGCGCACCGCGAATTCCAGCCGCGCGTCGAAAGTCCCCGACAGGAAGCAGGCCAGCACGTTCAGCATCGCCTCGGCCCGCGATTCCGCATAGTCGCGGGTCGCTGCCACCATCGGCCCGGTGGTCTTTTCCGCCCAGCCGTCGATCAGCGCGGTCAGCAGCGCCTCGCGATCCTCGAAGAACCAGTAGAAGCTGGTGCGCGACAGGTTCAGCTGCCGGGCCAGCGGCAGGATCTTCACCGCGTCGACGCCGCTGTCGATCAGCGCCTGATAGCCGGCTTCCAGCCAGCCCTCGCGCGAACCACGCCATCCGGTCTCGGGAGCAACAGGGGTTTCCATGGCTTCTGCATAGCCGCCGCCGCGATTCGCCTCAAGAAAAATGTCCATTGATGCATACCAAAGGATCACTAATGATTTTTTTATTGACACAAGTGAACATTTCTCGCCTTCTTGCGGCACCGACTCCCCCCCTCGCAGGCAGAGCCATGTCGAACGATCCCCTTCTGCAGCCCTATCAGCTGAAGCACCTGACGCTTCGCAACCGGATCATGATCACCAGCCACGAGCCGGCCTATCCCGAGGACGGCATGCCCAAGAACCGCTACCGCGCCTATCATGTCGAGCGGGCGAAGGCCGGCGTGGCGCTGACCATGACCGCCGGCTCGGCCTCGGTCTCGCGCGACAGCCCGCCGGTTTTCAACAACATCCTGGCCTGGAAGGACGAGGTGGTCGGCTGGATGAAGAAGCTGACCGACGAATGCCACGACCATGGCTGCGCGGTGATGATCCAGCTGACCCATCTGGGCCGGCGCACGCGCTGGGACAAGGCCGACTGGCTGCCCGTCGTCTCGCCCAGCCATGAGCGCGAGGCGGCGCATCGCTCCTTCCCGAAGAAGATGGAGGACTGGGACATCGACCGCATCATCGGCGACTATGTCGATGCGGCCGAGCGCATGAAGGCTGCGGGGCTGGACGGGCTTGAGATCCAGGCCTACGGCCATCTGATGGACCAGTTCTGGTCGCCGCTGACCAACGACCTGGACGGCCCCTATGGCGGCAGCCTCGACAACCGGCTGCGCTTCACCTTCGAGGTGCTGCGCGGCATTCGCGAACGCTGCGGCGAGGATTTCATCCTGGGCGTGCGCTATACCGGCGACGAGGACCTGCCGGGCGGGCTGACGGCCGAGGACGGGCTGGCGATCTCGCAAAAGCTCAAGGACAGCGGGCTGGTCGACTTCCTGAACGTGGTCAAGGGCCATATCGACACCGATGCCGGGCTGACCGACGTGATCCCGGTGCAGGGGATGAGGAACGCCCCGCATCTGGACTTCGCCGGGCAGATCAGGAAGGCCACGGGTTTTCCGACCTTCCACGCCGCCAAGATCCCCGACGTGCCGACCGCGCGTCACGCCATCGCCGCAGGGCTGCTGGACATGGTGGGCATGACGCGGGCGCACATGGCCGACCCGCACCTGGTCCGCAAGGTGACCCTCGGCCGCGAGGACGACATCCGCCCCTGCGTCGGCGCGAATTATTGCCTCGACCGCATCTATCAGGGCGGCATGGCCTTCTGCCTGCACAATGCCGCCACCGGGCGCGAAGAGACCATGCCGCACATGATCCCGCCCGCCCCGGCGAAAAAGCGCATCACCATTGTCGGCGCCGGTCCCGCCGGGATGGAGGCCGCCCGCGTCGCTGCCGAGCGCGGCCATGAGGTAACGGTCTTCGAAGCCGCCGACCAGCCCGGCGGCCAGATCCGCCTGACCGCGCTGGACGAGCGGCGCCGCGAGATGATCTCGATCATCGCCTGGCGCATGGCGCAATGCGAGAAGCATGGCGTGCAGTTCAGCTTCAACACCTTCGCCGATGCGGCCGACGTGCTGGCCACCGAGCCCGACGAGGTGATCGTCGCCACCGGCGGGCTGCCGCATGTCGAGGTGCTGGAACAGGGCAACGAGTTGGTCTCATCCGCCTGGGACATCCTGTCCGGCGACGTGAAGCCGGGCCGCAACGTGCTGATCTTCGACGATGCCGGCGACCATGCGGCGCTGCAGGCCGCCGATCTGATCTCGGCCACCGGCGCCAAGGTCGAGATCGTGACGCCAGACCGCAGCTTCTCGCCCGAGGTGATGGCGATGAACCTGGTGCCCTATATGCGCAACCTGCAAAAGCGCGACACAACCTTCACCGTCACCTGGCGGCTCAGGTCGGTGGCGCGCGAGGGCAACCAGCTGCGCGCGCGCCTCGGCAGCGATTACGGCGCCTTCACCCGCGAGCGCATCGTCGACCAGGTGGTGGTCAACCACGGCACGCGGCCGCTGGACGAGCTGTATTTCGAGTTGAAGCCGCTGTCCGCGAACCTGGGCGAGGTGGATTACGAGGCCCTGACCACCGGCGGCCCGCAACAGGTCCGCAAGAACCCCGAGGGCCGCTTCCGCCTCTACCGCATCGGCGACGCCGTCGCCGCCCGCAACACCCATGCCGCGATCTACGACGCCTTGCGGCTGGTCAAGGACTTGTAACGCATCCCGGCGCGCGGCGATGATCCGCGCGCCGGCCGGATCCCGGGAGGCAAACGAAATGCCGCGCCCGCAACCCCTGCAGGATTTCCTCGATATCGCCTTGCCCGCCATGCGGGCGGGCGCCCATGACGGCAACTCGCCCGCCTCGCTTCGGACGATCTCGGAGGCGGTGCTTTCACCGGGGCAACGGGGCGCCGATCCAGCAAGCCTGCCGGTGGTGCGCTGCTGGGCGTCGAATGGGTCGAACCGGACTGGCTGGGTCGGGAAGAGGCGTTTCCGCGCGGTAGGGTGACGGCCGGAACGCTGCGCGGTCGGCGCTTCGGCAAGTTCAGCATCGCCCGGCAGGTCGGCTATTCCGACCCCGGCGCCTGTCGCAAGGTGTTCCTGCGCATCGCCGGCCTGCCGCCGGGGGAATACCGGCAGCGCTTCCGCGGCTGAACCGGCGGACGCTCCCCCGCGCCTAAAGAATCGTCGCCAGTCCGGGCTTGCTTGCCTCGGGCGCGGTTTGCGGGCCGGCCGAGGGCGCGGCGTTGCCGGCAAGGACCCGCGCCGCATTGCCCAGCAGCGAGCCGGCGATCAGCCAGGTGATCGGCGTCAGCGTGGCATTGGGGATCAGGTCGATGATGTTCATCGCCACCGCCACCGCCATGGCGCCCAGCAGCGCATGTTCCGGGGCCGGGCCGGGTGGCTGTCTGGACATGGCGCGATAGAGCAGGAAGACCGGCGCCCCCAGCAGCAGGAAGGCCGACAGATAGCCGAGCATCCCCCGCGAGCCCAGGTAGATCACCCACAGCCCGTCGGGGATCGCCACCAGGTCGCCGTCATAGGGATCGACGATCAGCGACCGCCCCGAGCCGCCCCAGCCCAGCAGCGGCTTTTCCATGGCGCGCTCCAGCAGCTGCTCCTCGTTCATCAGGCGGAATTCCAGCGAGCGGCCGCGCTCGGGCGAGACGCTCTTGGCCATGTCGACGATTTCCTGCAGCGGCATGAAGGGCGAGGAGCGCAGCACCGGGTAAAGCGTCGCCACCGAGACCGCCACCGTCGCGACCAGCACCACCCGCCGGGGCGAGCAGAGCGCGACCAGCGGGATGAAGAAGGCCGAGAGGATCAGCGCCCCGGCGGATTTGCAGATGAACAGCGCGAAGACCAGATAGGCCACGACCAGCCTTGCGCGCGGCCGCTTCTCGGACCGGGCCAGCCCGACGGCAAAGACCAGGGCGATGGCGGTGATCGAGGCCACCCAGAGCGGGTGCTCGAGAAAGACGATCGGCCGGTAGCCGCCATAGCGGATGGTCTGGATGAAGTCGTGCTGGAAATAGCCGTAGACCCAGACGTTGATCTGCGGGCTCATGCGGATCTCGATGAGCATGGGGATGGAATACCACAGCATCGCCAGCACGATATAGCGGCAGACCAGCCGGGCGCCGCGATGATCGTGCAGATAGCGATAGCCGAGCAACAGCGGCAGCACCTCGATACAGGCGCGGAACACCTCCTTGACGCCGCTGACGACGGTCAGGCCGGGGCGGAAGGTATTGCCCTCGATCAGGACGTCGCCGTTCAGCAGGTCGGTCAGCAGCGGGGTGACGATGAAGATCGCCAGCAGCAGCTTGAGCGGCCATCCCATCGGCGGCGGGCTGGGAAAGGGATCGCTGAGCCGCCGGCTGGCCAGAAGCAGGGCCGCCACCACGGTCGGCGTGGTGTGCTTGTCGAAGCCGGGGATGCCGGGCACGAAGAAGGTGATCAGCGGCGGCAACAGCAGATAGCCGGCCACCAGCGACAGGATCAGCGCCTGCTGCCGGTCGTAGCGGGTGAACATCCACATCATCACGACCGGCCAGGTCAGCAGCACCAGGGAGGCCATGCTACCGATCCGTCCAGGCCCGGGGTGATGCGCGCAAGGGGAGGGGCTCCAGTTTCGATGCGGGACGCGGTGACTCGAGTTCTAGTCCATAATCGCCGGATTGCAACGCGCGCTTGCGGGGCATTTTAGCGGCAGCCGGGCCGGCCGCGGCGACCCCTGGGCCGCGATACCTGCCGCAAGGGACAGGTCGCACGGGCGGCGGATCGCTTGAACCGGGCCGGGGGGCGGCATAATCTGGGCCTGCCTTGCCGCGCCCCCCCGGGTGGGATCTGCCCGGCGCCCCTCGTTTCCAATGACCCTGTTGCACGCATGAACCACTGGACCCTGATCGTTACTGCCGCCGGCGCGAATGTGGCGCTGAATCTGCTGCTGAAGAAGGGCGGCCAGCATCTCGACACCAGCACCATCGGCGCGCTGGTGCTGTCGATCCTCGGCTCGACCTGGATGTGGATGGCGGTGATCAGCGCCGTGCTGCTGCTGACCGCCTTCGTGGCGGCGATCCGGCTTTATTCGCTGAGCCTGACCTATACCGCCGTCACCGCCCTGGCCATGGTGTCGCTGACGGTGATCGACGCCCTGGTCCAGCAAGAGACGCTCGGCGTCGGCCGGTCGCTGGGGCTGGGGCTGATCGTCTCGGGCCTGCTGGTCACCGCCTTCGCCACCGCCCCGGCCTGAGAGGGCGGGCGGCGCCCTCAGCGCGCCGCCAGGATGAAGATCCCCAGCATCACCGCGCCGCAGACCAGCCCCACCCGGTCGCGGAAGGTGAAGACGATCGGGTCGTCGGTCATGTGGCCGCGCCGGGTCAGCAGCTGCATGCGGCCCAGCCAGAAGAACAGCACCGGGCAGATCAGCAGCAGCAGGTCCGGGGCGTCGAAATGCTCCTGCACCTCGGGGTCCTGCGAATAGAGCGCAAAGACCAGCACCGCCGCCTGGGCCGCGCCGATGGACATGGCCTGCAGGATCGGCAGGTCGCCCACCATCATGTTGCGCCCCGCTGTCCTTTCCGAGCCGCGGACCAGCATGTCCTCCAGTTCCGCCTGGCGCTTGATCGTGGCGAGCGCGAAGAACAGGAACATGGAGAACACCAGCAGCCACGGCGACAGCACGATCCCGGTCGCCGCGCTGCCGGCGACGATCCGCAGCGTGTAAAGCGCCGCCAGGGCCAGCACGTCGACCATCATCTTGCGCTTGAGCGAGAAGGAATAGGCCGAGGTCGCCACCAGATAGACCATCAGCGTCCAGAAGAACGCCGCCGGCAGCAACAGCGGCGCCGCCAGCGCCGCGACGGCCAGCAGCCCGCCGGCCAGGAACAGGCCGTTCTTCACGCTGGCCGTGCCGGCGGCGAAGGGCCGGAAGCGCTTCCTGGGATGCTGGCGGTCCGAGGGCAGGTCCACCAGGTCGTTGACGATGTAGATGGCCGAGGCCGCCAGCGAAAAGCACAGCATGCCCAGCAGCGCCGCCGGCAGGTGGGTCAGGTCATGCGCGGTCAGGACCGGCAGCAGGACCAGCACGTTCTTGGCCCATTGATGCGGCCGGCAGGCGCGCAGCAGGGCAGGCAGCTCGGACGCGCCTTCGCCCAGGGCCTGCAGCGCCGTGCCCTGGGCCTTCGCCCTTTTGCCGGTCCCCGGCGCCACGCGGATGCCATAGGCCTGTCGCGCGGTCGCCCAGACCGGCAGGTCGGCGGCGCTGTCGCCTATATAGTCGAAACCCCCGACACCGAAGCGGCCGACCAGGTAATCCGCCTTGGCCTGGCCGGACAGGTTGCCCGCGACCCCGGGCGCGCCGGTGCCCACCGCCTCGTCGAACAGGCCCAGATGCGTGGCGACCGCCGCCACCTGGCGCTGGTCCGAGGCCGAGATCAGCGCCACGGGCCGGCCTTCGGAGCGGGCGGCCCCGATCAGCGCCAGCACCGCCGGGTCATAGGGCAGCAGGGCGGGATCCACGATCCGCCGGTCGGCGAGCGCCTGCTTGAACCCGCGCTTGCCGGATGCCAGCCAGGCGGGCAGGCGAAGCAGCGCAGCCGGGCTCGAGGCCAGCAGCCCGACCAGCGCCTCGTGCATGGTGTCGGACCGGCAGAGTGTTCGGTCGAGATCGACGATCAGCGGCACGAGGGCCTTGCCGGCCGCGGGCGTCTCGGTCCCCGGCGACAGCGCCTGCGCATCTAGGACGGACATGGGTAGGCATCCGTTGCTGGGCAAAGGGCTGCACGCGCCGCGGCCAGGACCCCGAACGCGGATCTCGATGCGGATCCCGATCCGCCCGACGCCGGCGGGCGCCCCCCGCGGGCGGACAGGGGCGGGGCGGTGGGGCGGCCGCTCAAGACACCGCCTCCGACCGCTTTTCCGGCCCGGCCACGCGGCAGACGGCCAGGTAGAGCGACAGCAGCGCCAGAAGCGCCACCTCGCGCGAGCGGGCGAATTCCGCCAGGTCCAGGCTCTCCCAGATCCGCTGCGGGAAATAGATCACGAAGGCCGACAGGACGATCGCCCCCATGACCAGCGGCCGGCCGCGGGCAGCCATCAGCAGCGGGAAGGCCATCACCGCCAGCGGCGCCAGGTCGTAGTCATGCGCATAGACGAACAGCACCGACAGGGCCAGCAGCGGGCCGATCAGCCAGATGCCCTGGTAATGCCGGCGGAAGCCGTAAAGCAGCAGCGTGCAGAGCAGCGCCACCGGCAGGCTCGAGGGAATCAGCACGTCCTGCGTGGCCAGCAGGCTGCGCAGCCCGAACACATGCTTGAAGGCCAGGGCGTTATAGGCGCCGTCCTTGTAATCCGTCAGCGACCGGATCCAGGCCAGCCACGAGCCCTCGAGCCCGTTCACCCAGAGCGGCCAGCTCGACATCAGCACCACGGTCAGGGCAGAGGCGGCGACCAGCTGCCAGCGCCGGTCCAGCAGGAACCAGATGCCGGTCAGGAAGACCAGCTGCGGCTTGATGGCGGCGATGCCCAGCAGGATGCCGGCCAGCAGGTCGAGCCGCCGGCTGGCGAGGAGCCAGCTGCCCAGCAGGAAGGCGGCGGAAAACAGCGTCGTCTGCCCCATCCAGACCACATGGGCGGTGAACGGGTTGCCGATGATCACCGCCCAGGTAACGATCTCGGCCGCCCGGAGCTGCCGTTCCGGCACGTCGCCGCCCGACGGCTCCTGGCGGATGGCGCCATGCACGAAGGCCAGGATGCCCAGGATCGCGGCAAGGTTGATCGCGCCGATGATGACCTGCGCCACCCGGATCGAGCCGGCCGACAGGGACAGGGCGAAGGGTGCGGAATTCGGCGGATAGGCGTAGCTGACCGAATAGATGTTCACGATCCGGTCCATCTGCGCCTTGAAGGCGGCCGGGTCATAGGGTGTCGTCCCCTTTTCCCACATCTCGCCCGAGACATAGAAATACAGCGCGTCGAAGGAAAAGTAGTTGGGCCCGCGCGCCAGCCCGGCATAGCCGAAAAGCGTCAGCGCGACGATTGCCAGCAGCAGCATCGCCAGCGGGATCGCATGCGACGGCCGGAACGGGGCACGCCCGCCAGAAATATGCACTTGTCACCTCACCACCATGCCGGGCCCCGCTGATTCGCAGGGCGGCTCCTACGCATCTTTGGCATTTTTGCCGATGCCGGTCATCCTGTCCAACGGGGCAGATCGGCGGCCGGACCGGCCGCAGACCGGCCGGGGCAGGGCCTTGGGACCGGATGGGGCAGGGGCCTTGCCGGCCGAGGGGCGGCAAGGCCATGGCAGGGGTGGCGCCGGGCACCAGCATAGCGGCCCGGCGCGACGGATCGCGTCCGGCGCGGCTCAGACGAAGTCGAACACGTCCGAAAGCAGGATGGTATCGCCGCCGCCCAGGCTCAGCAGCGTGCCGTCGCCGGTTTCCCGCGCCGAATAGCTGCGCCCGCCCAGGTCCAGGATGTCCAGGTCGGAATCGAAGCCGAAGACGGTGTCGTGGCCGTCGCCGGCGCGGAAGATCAGCCGGTCGCGGTCGCCGTCGCCATGTTCGGCCTGGCCGATCCACAGCTGGTCGTTGCCGTCGCCGCCGTTCACCGTGTCCCTGCCTTCGTCCGCCACCAGCGTATCGTTGCCGCGGCTGCCGATCATCCGGTCATGGCCCCAGCGGGTGTTGAAGTTGAACCCGGCGCCGTTTGCCGCGACCGTGGCATTGGCGCCGTTGATCGTGTCGTTGCCGGCATGGGTCCAGCCCAGCTCGAAGCCGAAGAAGCGCAGCGAGGAGGGGCCGCCGATATTGGTCTGGGCATGGCCGTTGAAGTTGCCCTCGGGGCCGATCGCGGTGATGGTCACCCCGACACCGCGGATGCCGACGGCCTCGTTGCGCGCCGTGACGTCGCCGTCCTTGATCCAGACGTTGATCAGGTCGCTGCCCGCGCCGCCATAGATCGTGTCATGGCCGGGATTGTGGGTGTTGTTGCCCGAGCCCCAGCGGATGTTCTCGCCGCCGGCGCCGCCATGGATCAGGTCGTTTCCGGTGCTGGAATGGATGAAATCGTCCCCGGCCCCGGCCAGGATCGTGTCCCTGCCGGCGCCGGCGTCGATGATGTCGTTGAAGCGCGACGCGACGATGTCGTCATGGCCCCCGCGCGAGAAGATGGTCAGCCCGTGCTGCGGCGTGCCGGCATGGGGCGCGTTCAGGGCCGCCGCGCCGCCGCGGATCACATCATTGCCCATGGTGCCGAAGAACCGCTCGATGCCGGCGAAATGCAGGCTGTTGCCGCCGATCTGCGCCGTGCCGCCCTCGGTGGTGGAGAAATGCACCCGGGCGCCCAGGGTCCCCTCGAGGATCAACCGGTCGCCGCCGGGATTGCCCGGCGTATAGGGGTTGGCGTCGAACTTGTCCCCGACCGCGCCGCCATGGATGCTGTCGTTGCCGCGGCCGTTGCGCCAATAGAAGATGTCGGCCCCGTCCAGGCCCCAGAGCACGTCGTTGGCGACGGTGCCCCGCATTGCGTTGTCGAGATTCGATCCTCGGATCACTGCCATGTCAAACTCCGGGCAAGTTGGTTTTGCGAGGGCGGTATATAGCGGCAATATTTGTCTAAATCGTTAGGGAAACAGGAAGGCGACGGCCTTCCGGCAAAAACTCGCGCCTTGCGGCGGGATTCACAGCGGAACCCCGCCATGCCACCGGAAATGCCGGAATTCCGGCGCAATGCCGCGGCGGGGCGCTGCCATTTTTCCGGGCATGAATCCTGCGCGGGGGCCGTGACCGGCAAGGAATGATTTGGTGCATTCAACCATGCGTCGCCTGATCACAGCCATGTTCTCGTGCAACGTGCG
Organism: Paracoccus binzhouensis; assembly: GCF_016446475.1. Taxonomy (GTDB): domain Bacteria; phylum Pseudomonadota; class Alphaproteobacteria; order Rhodobacterales; family Rhodobacteraceae; genus Paracoccus; species Paracoccus binzhouensis. The sequence continues at coordinate 25,412 of NZ_JAEHFP010000040.1, forward strand.
CACCGGCGCAGCCTTGATATCGGGGCGAGAATCAAGCGGGCGGCGGGCGCGTCAGGGGGTGGCAGTCCGGCTGCTCGCCGGTCCGTCTGTCGAACAACTGAAATAGTGATCAACTCATGCTCGGGACTCAATCCTAAGATATTGATTTTACTTCATACATGGATCCTCATTCTTCTGATTTGTCCACTTTCATCGCAATTCGTGGCCATCGAAAGTTGCCTTGCCGCCAAAGAAAAAGGCCGCCCGAAGGCGGCCTGACGAGTCTGGCATCTGATGGAGGGCAGGGCCGGATTGGCCTGCCGATCGCGGATCAGGATTCCGCCGTGCTCTCGATATGCTCTTCGAAGATTCTGGGGGGCGGGCTACCCGGTGCAGGATGGTGGCATTCATCCCGCAACGAGCCGAAAGCGTCCCATTTGCTGCCCCGCCGCGGCATCGGCGTCGGATCGCAGCCGGCCTGGAGGATTCGGAATGCCCGACGGATCCCGACTTCCCCTCGGAGGTATAGGCCCAACCGCAGGTGGAGGCGGCATCCTGATCCTGCGCGGAAAGGTCGTCGAAAGCGGCATCCGGCCCGAATTCCAGCGCGGTGCCCGGCAACTCCGTCACCCGGATGCTTTGTTCGAGCGGCAGGCAGTCCAGCCATGTCGGACCAGGGCGCCCTGCAATCCTGTCAGCGATATAGGTCTGGAGCGGGGATCCGGGGCAGGGTTCGGCATTGCGGGCGATCTCCTCCAGCATGGCCGTGGCTTCCGGAACGCTTCCGGCAAAGACGCCCTTTGCTTTGGTGTACCGGTCCCGGATCTTGCCCGGCGGTTGTGCAAAGGCGGGTCAGTTCATCAGGATCGCCGATGGACAGAACGAAGGGATCAAGGCCGGGATCATGCAGGAAGGTCCCGATGGGGCCGCGGATATGGAAAGCGGCCATGCGCGCCGCCCAGGACAAATGGGTTTCGTCGGTGCAGAACGGCAGCAGGAGACAGAGGCGGGCCATGCTCCTGCCCGCCGCCGCCGGGCCCGCGCGCGGACAGGCGGGTCATTGGCCTCGTTCCGGTCGGGATCGATCTGCGGCCAGTCCGGGGCAAGGAAAACATTGCCGCCAAGCGGGCAGCCTTCCTGCATCGCCCAGAATTCCGCAAAATGGGCGATGTCCAGACAGGATGCCCCCGCCTCCAGGGCAAACTCGATCGCGCCGACCAGGGTTTCGATGCAGCGGCCAAAGCGATAACGCGCGCCATGGAACAGGCGCGGGATCAGATCACCGTCAAGCGGCGGCTCAAGCCCCGCAATCCGGCAATATTCCCGGATCACCCCAGAGAAGCTTGCCCCGTCCGTCACTTCCGAAACCGGCGGCAGGATCAGCGTCGAAAGCCGGCGCTGGACCTGCGGAGCGGAACGGACGATCTCGTGCAACCTCTCGGTGCCGGAAAGGATCGGGATGACGGCCTCGTCACCCTGCATGAGGGATTTGAGAGCGCGCAGGATCAGGTGGCGATCAGCGCAAAACAGGTCATGCGCCTCGCCGATCCAGAGAACGGCGATGCCCAGATCCTTGAGCTGGCCCCGGAGGGTTTCCCAAAGGCGCCAGCCTTCGCGGTTGGCGGTGATCACCGGGTAACCACTGCGCTGCAACAGCGCACCGGTCATGCTCTTGAATGTGGCGGGGCTGGGCACGCTGGCATCGAGATAGTGCTGCCCCGTCGCTCCGGACAGGACCGAGTGCCGTTCCAGGGCGCGGGAGATCAGCGTGGTCCTGCCGCCGCCGGCGCCATCTACCACCATCACGCCGCGAGTCTCGCGTCCCGCGGAAAAACGCTGCGGCTCGGGCAGCAGGTTGCCCGCCTCATCCAGGCACAACAGCCGGTCGAGATGGGTGGTGAATGCGGCGTCCCTTGGCGTATCGACGCGGAGCTTGCGCAGTTTCTGAAGGATCGGGGCGGCCTCAGTGGGATTGGGCATGGGGTTACCCCGTGATGGACCAGGGTTGCGTTGCGGGGGCCGCGTCGGGCAGGTCGGGAATCGTGGGGGCAAGGCCGATGCCGAAGCTGGCGCTCGCGTTCATGGCATCGATCTCGGTGATCGGCGTGCCGAGCAGTTTCCCCAGATAGCGCGCCCAGGCCGATTTGCCGATGCCAGGAGGACCGTCCAGGAGCAGCGGCTCCAATCTGACGCCGGGAAGGCCGTCGTGGACCGAGCGGCGCAACGACCACCAGACCGATTCCGAGGCGGGGTCGCACCAGGGAAATTCACCGTGCAATCGGGCCGCGATCTCGTCAGCATGGGCTTCCGAGACGATGCTGACAAGCCGGACACCGTCGTGCAGCTTTTCCAGGCGGGCGCGATCCTCGACTTTCTGGCGACCGAAACCGCTGATCGCGTCCCGTGCTTTCAGGATACGCTTGATCCGTCGACGGATCCGGTGCCGGTCGGCAATACGGATCATCGGCGCGTTCTTTGCCTCCGGCTCAATGCGTTCCCGGACTTCGTCATCGGCAAAAGGATCCACGCCGTGCAGTTTGCCCAGATGCCGGAGAAACCGATCCTCGAGCGACGCGAGCGTTTCTCCGGGATCGAAGGTTCGGACGAGAAGGAACGGGATGCGGGACATGAGAGATTCCTTTCGGCAAAGTGCGACCGGCGGCCAGCAAGCACTCGGCCGGGCTGTAAGTCAGGTCTGGATGGCTGCAGGGCAGGGGGCGCACGGACGAATGCCGGCGGGTTTTCATTCAGCGCGTGTGATCGGGAATATGCTCAGGGCAGGGTGGTGATTGCGCCAGGACCGTGAGAGGACGTTGTCGACCCCGACGTCTGCCAGCAAAGCCTTGATGAAACTCATATTGCAGCATCGTGATCGCCTTCGAAACATGGCTCCGCCGTTCGGGAAAACGGCGCTTTCCGGCGGGGTCGCGAGGATTAGCTCCGGAGTTCCGGTAGCCGTCAGGCCGCGCCATCGCTTAGGAACGGATTGACACGACCTTGCCGGGCAGCGTCTCGACCGTCAACGATCTGGGTCTGGGTCTGGGCAGCAGATCGCGGCCACAGGCACCGGTTTGAAGAGTTCAACCAAGGAACTGAAACTCATAGTCTTTAGTCAGGGTCAGTCGCGGCGATGGGCAATAATGGGTTGTAGGGAGGACAAAAAAAAGGGCCCGAATGGCCATTATTTCAGTGGTAGGACACGCACCACAGCCTGACCGAGAATTTTTTTGATAATGGAAATTATGTAATATATCGGCCATCGGATGCCGGGCCAGACCAAAGGCGCTTTGCCTTGAAACCGCGGTTGATGCTAAACCGATCTCGAACCCACAAGGAAGGAGATCCCATGGCTGTCCGACCTCCCGTCTGCGACTTCGGTGCAAAGGCCCCGGATTTCGCCTTGCCCGATCCCGATGGCCGGATCGTCGCCTTTGCCGATATCGCCGGGCCGCGCGGCACGCTGGTCATGTTCATCTGCAACCATTGCCCCTATGTCCAGGCGGTCATCGACCGCATCCAGCGCGACGCGGCCGAATTGCAGGCGCTCGGCATCGGCGTGGTGGCGATCTCGGCCAACGATGTCGCGGAATATCCGCAGGACGCGCCCGCGCACATGAAGGCCGAGGCGCAGAAGCACGGCTTCACCTTTCCCTATCTCTACGACGAAAGCCAGGATGTCGCCCGCGCCTATGGTGCCGAATGCACGCCGGATTTCTTCGGCTACAATGCCGCGGGAGAGCTGCAGTATCGCGGCCGGCTGGACGCCTCGGGCCGCAACCCCGGCGCGCCGGACGCGCGGCGCGAGCTGTTCGAGGCCATGGTGCAGATCGCCGAAACCGGGCATGGTCCGCAAGAGCAGATCCCGTCGATCGGCTGCTCGATCAAATGGAAGGCTTGAATGAACATCTGCTTTGCACCCTGCCCCGTGGTCTTCGATCTGGACGGCACGCTGATCGACAGCGCCCCCGACATCCATGCCTGCGTGAACGCCGTGCTGCGGCTGCACGGGGTCGCGCCGCTGACCCTCGATCAGGTGCGCGGCTTCGTCGGCGGCGGCGTGGACCTGCTGTGGCGGCGGGTGGTCGCCGCAACGGCGCTGCCGGTCGAGTCGCATCGCGACTTGGTGACCTCGTTCATGACCCGCTATCACGACGCGACCAGCCTGACCCGGCTTTACCCCAATGTCGCCGAGGCCTTGGGCACGCTGGCCGACCGTGGCTATCCGCTGGGCCTGTGCACCAACAAGCCACTGGGCCCGGCCCGGGCGGTGCTGGACCATTTCGGCATCGCCCAGCTGTTCCGGGTGGTGATCGGCGGCGATTCCCTGCCGCAGAGGAAGCCCGATCCGGCACCGCTGCGTGCCGCCGTCGCTGCCCTGGGCGCCAGCCCCGAGGCGCCGCGTGCCGTCTATGTCGGCGACAGCGAATTCGACGAGGAATGCGCCCGCAATGCCGGACTGCCCTTCCTGCTGTTCACCCGGGGCTATCGCAAGACCCCGGTCGAGCAGCTGCGGCACCGGGCCAGTTTCGACGATTTCGCCCGGCTGCCGCTGCTGGTCGAGGAGGCCGCCGCCATCGGCTGATGGGGCCCGGCCGATCCCGCCGGCACGGCAATGCTTGACAGCGCGGCGAAACGGCGGGATCCGTCGCGCCAGGCCGTCACCGGCCTGAACGAAGCCCAAGGAGTCGCGATGGACCTGCGCCAACTGACCCCGGATCTGGCCGTCTCGGCGCAGATCCAGCCCGAAGACCTGCCGGCGCTGGCCGAGGCCGGCTTCCGCGTGCTGATCAACAACCGTCCCGACGACGAGGTCGGCCCGGGTGAGGATCACGAGACCATGCGCCAGGCGGCCGAAGCGGCGGGCATCCGCTATTTCTTCAACCCCTTCACCCCCGGCCGCATCACCCCGGACATGATCTCGGCCCAGGCCGAGGCACTGTCGGCGCCGGGCCCGAAGCTGGCCTATTGCCGCTCGGGCAACCGCTCGACGGTGCTCTGGGCGCTGGCCCAGGCCGGCAAGGAGCCGGTGGCGGACCTGATCGAGACCGCGGCACGGGCCGGCTACGACCTGTCCGGGATTCGGCCGCTGATCGAATCGCTGGCCGCGCAGGAGCGCTGAGCGACGGCGCGGGTTTCGGGGCGTCCCGGAACCCGCAGCGCCCGGCCGGGGTTGATCCGTCAGGGCCGGGGCCGCGGGCGCATCCCGCGGCGGCCGAAGCGGAGGGAATCTGCCTTGAACTCGATCATCTATCTTGTCGGCCTCGTCGTCGTGGTGCTGTTCATCCTGGGGATGCTGGGCCTGCGCTAGGCGCGCTTGCGATTGACGCTGGCCTTTCGCGCCCCTCTGCGTTACCGGGGGCGCAAATTCTGATAAAGGCCCCCTATGGACATCCGCAACATCGCGATCATCGCCCATGTCGACCATGGCAAGACCACGCTGGTCGACCAGCTTCTGAAGCAGTCGGGCAGCTTCCGCGAGAACCAGGCCGTGGCCGAGCGGGTGATGGACAGCAACGACATCGAGCGCGAGCGCGGCATCACCATCCTCGCCAAGGCCACCTCGGTCGAGTGGAAGGGCACCCGCATCAATATCGTCGACACCCCCGGTCACGCCGATTTCGGCGGCGAGGTCGAACGCATCCTGTCGATGGTGGACGGGGTCTGCCTGCTGGTCGATGCGGCGGAAGGCCCCATGCCGCAGACCAAGTTCGTGACTTCGAAGGCGCTGGCGCTTGGCCTGAAGCCCATCGTGGTGCTGAACAAGGTCGACAAGCCCGCCGCCGAGCCGGACAATGCGCTGAACGAAGTGTTCGACCTGTTCGCGAACCTGGGCGCCAGCGACGAGCAGCTGGATTTCCCGCATCTTTATGCCTCCGGCATCGGCGGCTGGGCCGACGAGACGCTGGACGGGCCGCGCAAGGACATGTCGGCCCTCTTCGACCTGGTGCTGCGCCATGTCGAGGCGCCGAAGCAGATCGCCCGCCAGGACGAGCCCTTCCAGATGCTGGCCACCACGCTGGGCGCCGACCCGTTCATCGGCCGCATCCTGACCGGCCGGGTCGAGGCCGGCCGCGCGAAGGCCGGCGACACCATCAAGGCGCTGTCGCGCGACGGCGCGCGCATCGAGCAGTTCCGCATCTCCAAGGTGCTGGCCTTCCGCGGCCTGACCCAGCAACCCATCGACGAGGCAGTGGCGGGCGACATCGTCACCATCGCCGGCATGTCGAAGGCGACGGTGGCCGACACGCTCTGCGCGCTCGAGGTCGAGACCGCCCTGCCCGCCCAACCCATCGACCCGCCGACGATCAGCGTCACCTTCGGCATCAACGACAGCCCGCTGGCCGGCCGCGACGGCAACAAGGTGCAGTCGCGGGTGATTCGCGAGCGGCTGATAAAGGAAGTCGAGACCAATGTCGCGATCAAGGTCGAGGACACGCCCGGCGGCGACGCCTTCGTCGTCTCGGGCCGCGGCGAACTCCAGATGGGCGTGCTGATCGAGAACATGCGCCGCGAAGGCTTCGAGCTGTCGATCTCGCGCCCGCGGGTGATCTTCCGCGACATCGACGGCGTGCGCCACGAGCCGATCGAGGAAGCCATCATCGACGTCGATGACGAATATACCGGCGCGGTGATCGACAAGCTGACCGGCAACCGCAAGGGCGATCTGGTTGAGATGAAGCCCGCCGGCCATGGCAAGACCCGTATCGTCGCACATGTGCCCTCGCGCGGGCTGATCGGCTATCAGGGCGAGTTCATGACCGATACCCGCGGCAACGGCGTCTTGAACCGCATCTTCCACAGCTGGGCGCCCTACAAGGGCCCGATCCAGGGCCGCCGCCAGGGCGTACTGATCTCGATGGAGGACGGCGTGTCCGTGGCCTATGCGCTGTGGAACCTGGAAGAGCGCGGCAAGATGTTCATCGGCGCGCAGGAACAGGTCTACCAGGGCATGATCATCGGCGAGCATTCGCGCGACAACGACCTGGAAGTGAACCCGCTCAAGGGCAAGAAGCTGACCAACGTCCGCGCCTCGGGCACGGACGAGGCGGTGAGGCTGACGCCACCGGTGCGCATGTCGCTGGAAGAGGCCATCGCCTATATCGACGACGACGAACTGGTCGAGGTGACGCCGAAAAGCATCCGCCTGCGCAAGCGCCATCTCGACCCGCATGAGCGCAAGCGGCAGTCGCGCGCCGATGCCTGAGCCGATACCCCGTTCCGCAGGATTACGGACTTCCGCAATGCCGGAAGTCTGTTAGGCCTGCATTCCCCAAGTGGCGTGTCGTTTGAGGTGAAGATCGCCTGTATCCGAGCGCTAGACAAGGATTTTCTGCCGCAAGCGGCACCTGCGGTCGCGCAGACTGCTGGATCTGGACGGATCAGACCGCGAAGCCGCTGTTTCCTTGCCCAGGGGCGGCGTTTTTCAGCGCAGCGGACAGATCTGTCCAGCCGCTTTCGTTCAGTTTGAGCGTGGATCGCGATCATGCGCATAGCGGTGGCGCTCGCAATCGGCGGATAGCGGCGAGGATGGCGCGTACCATCGTGCCGGTGACAGCGACCTCGGCCAGCTGGAAGGTGATGGTGCGGGCGTGACGGACCACACGTGCCCCGATCTTGATCAGCTTCAGTTGCAGGCTGGTCAACGACCAGTCGGCCATGGCCTCGGGCAGCTCGATGCAGCGCAAGAAGGTGGCCAGGTTGTACGCCAGGGCGTGCAGTTGCAGCCGCACCTCATTGTCGCGGAACTTCCGGCACGACAGCCGCGTCCAGCGAAAGGCGTATTTGCCCTCTTTGATGTGCTGCTCGGCGGTGCCGCGCTGGTTGTAGAACCGCACCACCCAGTCCGGCTCCATCGGCAGGTTGGTGACGATGAAGCCGACACGCGGGAACAGTTCGCCCGGATGCCATTCGATCTTGGCGATCACCCGGCGTTCCTTGTCCCAGGACGCCGCCTGATACTCGAATTCCTCGAAGAACCGCTTGACCTTGGTCAGTGACGGCCGCCCGACAGGGCGCGTTAGCCGATGCGCGATCTTGTCCTTGAGGACCGCGTTTGCGGGCAGCCGGATGGCGTAGAAGAACCGCGCTTCTTCCAATCGCTCATAGATCGCCGGGATCGCGTAGGCAGCATCGGCCCGGAAGAACCTGCCACCAAGGTCGCGCTCCGCGTAGCGCGCAATGACGGGGTCGAGAACATCACGCCAGCCATCGGCGCTGTGGACGTTGCCATGGCGCAGGGCGCAGCGTTCCAGCATCCCGAACTGGTTGAACAGAAAGTTGGGGTGATAGCAGCTACAGTCGAAATGGCCATTCCAGGCAGACCCTTCCTGGTCGCCATGGGTCGGGCTGACCGAGCTGTCCATGTCCAGAACGATGTACTTCAGCCCGTTACGGTCATGGAACCGGTCGATCCATTGCCCGTTCAGGTCGGCCAGCGCGGCACGGTTCCCGGCCAGAGCCAGCGTCTCGGTCTCGAACCGTCCCATCTGCGATGCCGAGGCCGCTTGTGCATCGACCGCTCTGCCGCCGACAACTTGGCGCATGACCGGATCGCAGGCGAGACGGTTGGCGTCGTTGACATCCTCGTATCCGGCCAGCCGCCCAAAGACTGATTGCCGGAACAGGCCGTCGAGCCGATGGACCGTGTTCTTGCCAGAGCGAGTATCGCGCAGCGCCGCTGACGCCAAATCGGACAACCCGAGCGCGTCATCAAGCTCGCGCATCACCAGAAGGCCGCCGTCGGAACTGAGCTGCGTGCCGCGAAATTCCAGCCGCACGCGAGGGTCGAAATCCACCCGATCTGCCCGTTGCAAGCCCGCACCCTCTGGGTGATCCATGAAACGCGCCCCTCGCAGCCTTCAACACCATGTTTTATATAGGAAATATAATGGTCAGGACAGCGAAATCAGCGCCTTACTTGGGAAATGTGGGTCAAGATCATCTCTACGTGGGAGGTGACCTTGGCACGCAATCTGATGTCCGACGACGAATGGGCATTCTTTGAGGGCTTCATCCGAGC